>NZ_JBHXFJ010000001.1:101380-170890 GCF_042722465.1 Streptomyces sp. NPDC127098 | reverse complement strand
TGCCGGGTTCGGGGCTCCCGGCGGGGGGGCGGGGGGGCCGGGGGGGCGGGGGGGGCCGTGGGGGGGGCGGGGGGGGGGGGGGCCCCCCCCCCCAGCCGCGGGGCCGCCCCCGCCGCCGTCCGAACGGACGGCTCACAGACAGAGCAGGAAGCTGTTGGAGCTGTGGGTGTCGCAGACCAGCAGGCTCAGGCTGCTGGTGTCGCCGCCACCGCCGCCGCCACCGCCGTCGGTGGCCGTCTCGGGCTCCATGGACTGCAGGTCGAGCAGGGACATGGGGTGTCTCCCTTTCGTCGGTGACGTCGTCACCCGTCGGGCCGCCACCGCGGGCGCGGGGCGGGTCTCGCTGCGACCCCGGCGGCGAGCCGGGGCCGGTCCTCAGGGCCGCCCTGGGAGCGGCAGGAAGGGCAGCCGCGGGCCGTGCCCGGGGCCGCTCGCGGGCGCCGCGGCCCGGGCCGCGGCGCCGAGCGCCAGCAGACAGCCCGCGGTGCCGGTGGCCAGGTCCATCGAGAGCCGCATCATCTGGTCGCCGGGGAAGGCCAGTTCGCCCTGGTAGGACATGCCGTACCAGCTCATCGCCGCGGCCTGCGCGGTCAGCGCGGCGGACTCGGTGCCAGGCGTGGTGGTCCTGGCCAGGTGCCAGACCATGCCGGCCCGGCCCCGGAAGAGCCCGGGCTGCGCGTAGTAGCGCAGCGCCGCGCCGGGCAGGATCGCGGCCCTGGCCCGCTCGAACTCCGGGTCCGGCACGTGCGCCAGGTAGTCGTCGAGCACCGCCGCGATGCCGACGCTGCCCTCGCCCAGGTACGGCAACACCCGGTCGCCCTCGTCGACGTTGAGCATGCCGCGGCGGTCCACCGCGCAGTGCGCCAGGTCCCGGCGCAGGGCGGTGGCGGCCAGGTCGAGCAGTGCTCCGTCGCCGGTGCGCTCGTGCCGGCGCAGCATCAGCAGGGCGGTGCCGGTGGCCCCGTACAGCAGCCCGGCGCGCCTGCGCCCGCGTGGCTCCGGCGGCTCCGCGAGGCGGGCGGCGGCCAGCTCGGTGGCCCGCCGGGCCCGGTCGGCCAGGGCGTCGTCGCCGGTGGCCGCGGCCAACTCGTCCAGCACCAGACCGATGCCGGCCAGCCCGCCGAAGAGATGTCCTGGCAGCCGCTCCCACCGCTCGTCCAGGGCCCGGCCGGCCAGCTCGTGCGCGGCCTCGGTGCGGCCGAGCCGGTGCAGGACGTGCGTGACGCCGAGCAGCCCGTCGTACAGGCCGAGCGGGGTGCCACGCGGCGGCCGGGCGGCCTGCCGCAGCAGCCATCGCTCGCCCTCCTCGTAGCGTTCGGCGCCGCACTCGGCCAGCGCGTACAGGACGCCGGCCGCGCCGTGCGCGAGGCCCAGCCCGCCGCCGGGCGAGAACTGGGCGATGTCGCCGGGGAACAGCCGGTCCTCCCGGTCGGGCGTCGCGGAGGCCAGGATGGCGCGGACCATCGACTCCCGGCCGGCAGGACCGTCCGCCGGCACCGGCGCCGTCCCGGGCGGGGGAGCCGGTGCCGGCCCGGCGGCCGGCCCCTCGCCGCCCACGATCTCGGCCACCGCCTCGGCGAGGAAGTCGGCCGGCAGGTCGGGGAACTCGCGCCCCGCCACCTCCGCCAGGTGCGCGGCCTTGCCCGGGTCGATCGCCAGCAGCGAGGTCAGCGGGATGAACATGGCGAGCCGCAGACAGGCCAGGGCGTACCGGTCGACGGCGAAGCCGGTGCGGTCGGCCGGCGCCAGGAACCCGGGGTGGGCGACCGTCTGCCGGGCCGCCGCCGACTCGGGGGCCGCGGCCTCGAAGTCCAGCAGGGCGACCGACTCGCCGTCCGGGGCCACCATGATGTTGAACATGTGCAGGTCGTTGAAGACCAGACCGCGCCCGTGCAGCGCCGCCACGGCCCGCTCGGTGCCGGCCAGCACGGTGCGCGCCCACCGGGTGTACCCGGCCACCTCCTCGGGGTCCGGCGCCACCGCGAGCAGTGGATGCCGCTCCGCGAAGAAGGAGTTGAGGGTGCGGCCCGGCAGCTCGTCCATCACCAGGAAACGGTGGTCGCCCAACGTGAACCAGTCGCGTACCTCGGGCGCGATCCCCAGGCCCGAGACGCGTTCCAGCGCGGCCTTCTCCCGCTCCAGGCGGGTCACCGCGTCGGCGGCGTCGGCGGCGAGCCCCGCGTGCGGGCGGGCCTCCTTGAGCACCACCGCCGCGCCGGTCCGCAGGTCGGTGCCGCGGTAGACGCCGCCGCCGTTGGAGAAGTGCAGGGCGCGGTCGACGCGGTACGGCAGGTCGGCCACGGTGACCTGGTTGCGGGCGGCCAGGTGCGGGGCGAGGAAGTCGGGCAGCGTCACCCAGTCGGGGACGGTGAAGGTGGGGGTCCTGCGGTCCGGCACCAGCCGGCCGGCGCCGTCCTCGACCGCCGTCACCAGGGTGCCCGAGCCGTTGTCGCAGTAGCGCGGGGCGAACGCGCCGTACCGCACGTAGAGCGGGCCCTCCCGCCACCGCAGGTCGGTCAGGACATAGGGCCCCGGCTCGCCCGCCAGCAGCTCGCCGAGCTCCGTGAGCACCGTGTGCAGGCGCCGCTCGTCCGCCGGGTAGACGGTGGCGAACTTGCCGCTGTTGTCGCGCCCGGCGTACTTGGAGTTCCGGAGGAACAGCAGGTGGCGGGCCGGCACGAACTTGAAGGGGATGCCCCGGGGCACGCAGTACTCCCAGATCCTGGCGGCCGTCTTGTCCGCGCCGTCCAGGGTGGCGGAGACATGGATCTTCCAGCCCTGGAGGGGCAGTTCAGCGGCCACCGGCTGGAGGTGGAGCCAGTCACCGGAGCGTGCGGCGCGCCAGCCCTCGGGCACCGGGCGCCGCGCTGTCTCGTACGACTCCTCGGCCCGCAGCCGGCCGTCCGAGCGCAGCGCGAGGCGCTCGGGAGTGTCGTAGAAACACCTGTCGATCAGGCAGAAGACCTCGTACCGCTTGTCCATCGCCCTCCTTCGGAACGGACAAGAGGCTTCCAGGAGACCGGGAGGGCGGACAGTGGCGGCTGTCATGAATGGACCGTGCGAAACGCACGACCCGTCGACGGGCGGCGCGCGGCCGCCCGTCGACCGTGATCAGTGGCCGCGAGGCGGTCAGGCGCCGCTTCGCAACGGTTGGACGGCGATGTTCCGGTACCGGACCGCGTTGCCGTGGTCCTGCAACCGGATCGGTCCAGCGGTCGGGCCCTCGGGGGCGCCGCCTCCCGTCGGCCCGGTGAGCGCCACGTCGTCGTGGACGGTGACGCCGTTCCACACCACCGTGACGCGGGCGTCCTCCGTCTTGGTGCCGTCGCTGTCGAAGCGGGCGGCGCGGAAGGTGATGTCGTAGGTCTGCCAGGTTCCCGGTGGTCGCGCCGCGTTGACGTCGGGGGCCCGCTGCTCGTAGATGGCCGCGGCCTCGTTGGCGGCCGGCGAGTCGTCGCCGTAGGAGTCCAGGATCTGGATCTCGTAGCGGTCCTGGAGGTAGACGCCGCTGTTGGCGCGGTCCTGCCCGGTCACGTCCGGCGGCAGCTCGGGCAGCCAGAACTCCACGTGCAGTCGGAAGTCCTGGAACGCCTGTTTGCTGCGGATGTCGCCGCAGCACACCTCCATCGCGTCGTCGCCGACCAGCGGCCACTCCACCATGCGGCCGTCGCCGTGCTGGAACGCCGACCGGTCGGTGCCGTCGAAGAGCGCGACCCGGCTGCCGGCCCGGTGGACGGTGAGCAGGTCGAGGTTGACGTGCCCGGTGTCGCCGGCCTCGTGGACGTAGGTGATGGTGTTCCGGCCCCGGCGCAGGTTCAGCCGTTCGGTCCGGGTGGACCACTGCTCCCAGGTGCCGGTGGACAGCAGGCTCGTCTGTCTCACCCGCTCCCCGTTGACGTGGACGCTCACCGTCTTGGTGCCGGTGAAGGGGTCGGGGCCGTTGGAGTAGCGCAGTCCGACGTCGTAGGAGCCGGGCCGGTCGGCGTTCACGGTGAAGGTGGTGCTGGCGCCCTCGGTGCCGTAGCCGGCGACGAAGCCGCGTCCCGAGTAGGCGTCGTGGTCGTCGGCGAGGCGCGCGCCGCCGTCGAGCCGCGCCTCCTCCGCCTCGTAGTACACGGGTTCCGGCTCCGGCGCGCCGGGGATCCGGTTGAGGGTGTACCACGCCTCGGTGTTCCACAGCTCCTGGCCGCTGGCGTCGGTGAACGGGCGGGGCGAGCGCACGTGGACCACGTGCCCCTGCTTCAGCCCCGGGATGTCCAGGGTGACCGTCCGGCCGTCGGGTGAGACGGTGGCCGAACGCACGGTCAGGGTCTCCTCGTCGACCTTCGGCCCGCCGTACTGGGCGGTCGGCAGGTAACGCCACTGCGTGACGCGGTAGCTGGCGGCGAGCGCGTCCACCGTCGCCTGCGAGAGCGGCTGGGTGTACTCAAGCTCGAAGCCGTCGCCGGTGGCGCGCATGGCCAGGATGTCGAAGGCGTCGCTCCCCGTCGGCGTCAGCTTCTGCAGGCCGAAGGTCAGCTTCCCGTCCTGGCCCCAGTTGCCGCCCGCCCCGATGCCGCCGGCGTAGATGGCGCCGTCGGGACCCGTGCTGATCCGGTTGACACCGGCCTCCAGGCCCTGCGTGAAGCGGAAGACCGCGCCCTGGTACGCGCCGTCGACCTCCTCCAGGTACGCCCGTTGGATGCCGCCGTACGTGACGTCGCCGAAGAGCATCTGCCCGGCGAAGGTGCCCTCTTCCAGGTAGAGCGGCGTGCTGGGCGAGTTGGCTATCTCGTTCTGCGGCAGCCACAGCACGGGCTGGCTGACGGGCTGGTCGTCGAAGGGGCCCGGGGGGTTGGTGTAGTGGTTGAAGAAGTCGCCCTGATCGACCTGGACGAGCTTGGAGGAGGGCAGCCAGCCGCCCTGGTTGTCCGTGACGAACAGCTCGCCGTCCGGTCCCCAGCCGATGCCGTTGGGGGTGCGCAGCCCGCCCGCGACGTAGTCGACCTCGCCGGTCTCGCGGTTCACCCGGACCGTGGTGCCGCGGTTCTCTGCGGGCTGCGGGTTGGTCGTGGCGCCGCCGAGGTCGATGGCGACGGACAGGTTCAGGTAGAAGTAGCCGTCCCGGTAGAGCAGGCCGAACGCGAACTCGTGGAAGTTGCCGCCCCACGGCCAGGTGGCCACCGTCCGGTACTCGTCGGTGACCTCGTCGCCGTCGACGTCCACCAGCTCGGTCAGCTCGTGCTTCTGCGAGACGTACAGCGAGCCCTCGACGTACTTCAGGCCCTGGGGTTCCCGCAGCCCCTCCGCGATCCTGACCGCGGTGACCTCGTCGGGTCCCGTGTCGCCGGTGACGTTGTCCAGCAGGTAGACCTCGCCCTCGGCGGGCTGCTCGTCGGGCGAGCCGCCCCCGCCCCAGGTGGCGACGGCAAGGCGGCCGTCCGGCAGCCACTCCATGGCGGTGACCTGCGGTTCGAAGCCCTCGGGCCGGAGGTCGGTCAGCTGGTAGTCGGGGTGCACGCCGTCGAGCGGCAGGCCGTCACCCGGCGAGTCGTCGTTGCCCTCGCACTCCTTGCGGCCGGGGGCGGTGACGCGGACGACGCCGGCGTCGGTGCTGAGCACCGAGTTCGGCACGACGGAGAACTCGGCCGCGCCCGGCGGCCGCCAGGAGAGCGTGAGCTGCTGCCCGCCGTCGCGCTCGAAGAACTCGACGAACAGCGCGTGGTAACCGGCCGTGAGCTCGACGGAGCCGTCCTTGGACGTCGCCCCGTGCAGCCCGTCGTGGTCGATCACCTGCTGGCCGTCCACGGCGAGCCGCGAGCCGTCGTCGCTGGTGAGGCGGAAGGCGTAGGTGCCGTCCTGCGGCACGTCGAGGTTGGCGATCGCGTGCGTGACGAAGCGGTTCTCGAAGCCGAACTGGTCGGCCGTGGTCCAGTCGATGGTGGGCATCAGCCGGTCGACGTTCGGCGTCTGCCCGGCCTTGAGCGTGCAGATCTCCTCCAACGGCACCCGCACGTCGTAGGTGCGCAGGGTCACCCCTGGCTCCTGGGGCGGAAGGTCGGCGGCCGGCCCGACCTCCTGCCCCGCGGCGGGCGCCGCCCAGCCGGCCCCGGCCAGCAGGGCCCCGGCGAGCAGCGCCCCCAGGCGAGTGTGGAGTCTTCGACGGAACCGGAGATTCGACGGTTTGACCATTGCTCCTCCTGACACGAGTGGAGCGGGACAGAACCTGTGGCCCAGGCTCAGCGCCGGAGAGACTAGGGACTTGTTCTTGACGCGTCCATGCTTTTGACTCGGTCTGTCGAAACAGTCTCAAAACACACCCGAAGCCTCCGGGCAACGGCCCGTCTTACGGTCGCCGGACGAAGAAGTGCGGCCAGTTGACCTTTAGGTCACGTTGGGTCGGAGTGAGATGCGAGAACTCGCCGCGGCACCGTAGTCGCTCCCCCGCGCGGTTCACCGCGACGCGGTCTCCGCCGCGGTCGCCCACGCGAACCCGTCCGGATCGGTGAACGCGCCGGCGGCGCCGCCGATCGTGATCCGGTGCGACCCGGTGCCGTCGGGAGAGACGCCGGCGACCTTGGCCAGGCCACGGCGCTTGTACAGCGCCAGCTTGACGGAGCCCGACTCGCTGGCGAACTCGACGTACTTGCTGCCGAAGCTCTTGGCCACGGCGAGGCCGTGGTCGACGTAGAACCGCTTGCTCGCGGCCACGTCCGCGACCCCCAGCAGGAGGACGATCTCATCGATCCGCCCGGTGGCCGGGCCGGGGTCCTTCTTCTTCGACGACGCGACCTGCCAGATCGTCCCGTCCGGCGCCTGGACGACGCCCCCGTAGCCCCAGAGGGACCTGGCGGCCGGCTTCAGCGTGGCCGCGCCGGCGGCCACGGCGGCGTCGACCAGGGCGTCGACATCGGCCGGCCGGGGCACCACGAGCGACAGCGTGAAGCCGCGGAAGCCGGTCGTCGGAGTCCCGGTGGCCCGCACGCGGATCCGGCCGTCGGCCAGGCCGAAGGCGGTGGTGAGGAAGGTGTCGGAAGCGGTGGCGTCGGTCACCTCGAGGGTGACGTGATCGATCGAGGTCATGACGCCGACGCTAGCCGCGCTGCCGGGGCCGGCGCTTCTCGAATCCTGACCGGATCGACGGGCCCGTCGGGAGCGATGAGTTCGGGCGGCGCGCCGGGTCCACCCTGACATGACTCGCATCATCGCCGACATCTCGGTCTCCCTCGACGGCTTCGTCACCGGCCCGGAGCCCGGCCAGGACAACGGCCTCGGTACCGGCGGCCAGGCCCTGCACACCTGGGCCTTCTCCGACGACCCCGCCGACCGCCGGCTCCTGCGCGAGGGCACCGCCCGCTCGGGCGCCGTCGTCCTCGGCCGCCGGCTCTTCGACATCGTCGACGGGCCGAAGGGCTGGGACGACACGACCGGCTACGGCGCAGGCGAGGTCGGCAGGCCCGCGTTCGTCGTCGTGACGAGCTCACCGCCGGAGTCGGTGCGGCTCACCGGCCTCGACTGGACGTTCGTCACCACCGGGCTGCGCGACGCCGTCGCCGCCGCGCGTGAACGCGCCGAGGCGGCCTCCGCGGACCGCGGCGCGGATCTCGACGTGGTCCTCATGGGCGGCGGCGCCACCATCGCCTCGGCGCTCGACGCGGGGCTGGTCGACGTGCTGACCCTGCACCTCGCACCCGTCGTGCTGGGCGCCGGGACGCCGTTGTTCACCGGCGCGGTGCCGCGCACGCTGGTGCAGCGGGACGTGGTCACGACCTCGACCGCGACGCACCTGACCTACGACGTCCACTGAAACGGCGCGGGCCGGCCGCGCCGCCGATCTCACGCCGAGCGGTCGTCGGCGGCCAGCTGGTCGGTGAGCGAGACGAGGGCGGTCACGGTCCGCCAGTTGCGGGCGGTGGCGACGACGTCGCCGCCCGGCCTGGACAGCGCCTCGCCGAGCTTGCTGCGGCCCATCCCGCCGGGGAACCAGGCGAACAGCTCCCGCTCGCCGACCCGGAACTCGTCCGGCGCCCACCGCGCCGGGTCGGAACCCGCGACCGGGTGGTCGGCGGCCGGGCGGGTGAGGAAGACGACCACAAGCTTGGCCGGGTCGAGCTCGGCGGCGGGGAACGGGCACCGTTCGACGGCGGCCCGCAACTCCGCACGGCCGAGCACCAGGCAGTCGACCCGGAACCCGAACCGCTCGGCCACCGCGTCCTCCAGCGCGCCGGTCAATGTGGCCGGGTCCGCCGCGGGCGCGGTGAACACCGCGTTCCCGCTCTGCAGGTAGGTGCCGGCCGCGCCGTGACCGAGCTCGGTCAACAACTGCCGGAGCTCCGCCATGGGGACCTTGCGGTGCCCTCCGACGTTGATCCCGCGCAACAGCGCGGCGTACGTTGCCATGCCGCCACCCTAAGTGTCCGGCCTGTCCGGTCAGGCGTTCAGCGCCTCGACGAGGGCCTTGGTGACGTCCTCCGTCGAGGCGGTGCCGCCGACGTCCCGGGTGCGGACGCCCGCGGCCGTGGTCGTCTCGATCGCCCGGCGCAGCCGGGCCGCCTGGTCCGGCAGGCCGAGGTGGTCGAGCATCAGGGCCGCGCTGCCGACGGCGCCGACGGGGTTGGCGAGGCCGCGGCCGGCGATGTCCGGTGCCGAGCCGTGGACGGGCTCGAACATGCTGGGGTGGCGACGCTCGGGGTTGAGGTTGGCGCTGGCGGCCAGGCCGAGACTGCCGGCGAGGGCGCTGCCGAGGTCGGAGAGGATGTCGGCGTGGAGGTTGGAGGCGACGACGACCGACAGCTCCTCGGGGCGCAGGACGAACTTCGCCGACATGGCGTCGACCAGGACGCTCTCGGTCTCGACGTCGGGGTAGTCGGCGGCGACCCGGCGGAACACGTCGTCCCACAGCACCATGCCGTACTGCTGGGCGTTGCTCTTGGTGACGGACGACACCTTGCGGCGGGTGCGGGTGCGGGCCAGGTCGAAGGCGAACCGCATGATGCGTTCGCAGCCGACCTCGGTGAACAGGGCCGTCTGGACCGCCACTTCGCCACCGGGGCCGCGGCCGGCGAGGTTGCGGCCGCCCAGGCCGGCGTACTCGCCCTCGCTGTTCTCCCGGACGACGACCCAGTCGAGATCGGTGTCGTCGGCCTTGCGCAGCGGGCTGGTGACGCCGGGCAGGAAGTGGACGGGGCGGACGTTGGCCCACTGGTCGAAGCCCTGGCAGATCTTCAGCCGCAGGCCCCAGAGGCTGACGTGGTCGGGGACGGTGGGCCAGCCGACCGCGCCGAAGTAGATGGCGTCGAACTCCCCGAGCCGGTCGAGGCCGTCGTCGTCCATCATCCTGCCGGTGCGCTCGTAGTACTCGCACCCCCAGGGGAACTCCTCCCAGGAGAAGGCGAACGGCCTCGGGGAGCCCGCGGAGTCCGCGGCGAGGGCGTCGAGGACGGCTCGTCCCGCGGCGACGACCTCCTTGCCCACACCGTCGGCGGGTATCGCGGCGACACGGAACGTCTGGGGCGCGGGCATGGCTGCCTCCGGCTCGCTCGGGGGTGCGGTCGGTCCGAGTCAACCCACGCCGGCGGTCGCGCGTCCAAGACGTGCTTCCGATGCGCCGTATAGGCGTGGCCGATCGGTGGGGCCCTAGGCGGACCTCGGGTTCCCGTGTCGGGCGTGGGCGCGGGTCAGCTCCAGGAGCGCCCGGGCGCCCGGGGTGAGGTGCCCGGGCAGGCTGACCATCGTCACGTGGAGCCGGGCGGTGTGCTCGACGGGGGCGACCACGGCGCCACAGCGGCGGGCCAGCCGGGTCCAGGAGGAGGGCAGGACCGCGACTCCCACCCCGCTGAGCACCAGCGGCAGGATCGAGGTGCGGTGGTCGACGACGGTCACGATCCTGGTGCCGGCGCCGCCCGCGGTGATGCCGTCGACCAGGCGGCGCATCAGGCTGCCCGGCCGGGACGCGATGAGCTGCTGCCCCGCCAGGTCCTCGGGACCCACCGCGACGTCGTCCTCGATCCGTCCGCCGGGCGCGGCCACGACCACGAACGGCTGGTCCTCGACGTGCAGCACGTCGAGGCCGGCCGGGCGCACCGGCGAGGCGGAGCCCAGCAGGCCCAGTTCGCAGGAGCCGCCGCGGACCAGCGACAGGACCTCGTCCGGGGTGAAGGCGGCCCGCGTGCTCACGGTCACCGCGGGATGGGCCTCGGTGAGGCGGCGGATCAGCGTGGTGAGCGGTTCGATACCGGGCGACGGCATGGTGCCGACCTCGACCGTGCCGGCGTCGAGACCGGCGAGCGCGGCGGCCCTGTCCCGCACGGCGGCCAGGTCCCGCAGCACGCGCCGGCTCGGTTCCAACAGCTCCCGCGCCGCGTCGGTCGGCACGACGCCCCGACCGACGCGGTGGAACAGGGCCACCCCGAGCTCGGCCTCCAGGTTCGCCATCGCCTGCGACAACGAGGGCTGGGCCACGTGCAGCGCGGCGGCCGCCCGGTTGAACCCGCCGTGCTCGACGATGGCCAGGAAGTACTCGAGCTGCCGGGCGTCCAAGGGTGCCTCCCGGTCGTTCTGGGGGGTGCGGCTGCGGCGCGGGGCCAACCTACCGGCCGCCCGGCGCGGCGGGCGGCGCCGGGGCGGTGCGGCGGAACCAGGGCAGCCGGGACAGCGGCGCGTCGACCGAGACCGTGGTGGGGCCCTCGTACTCCTGGCCGTCGTCGGCGCGCCAGCGGCCCGGCGGAACGGTGACGGCCCGGGTGGTGGCGCCCGGCTCGGTCACGGGGGCCACCAGGATGTCGGTGCCGAGCAGGAACTGGTCGGTGACGGAGGCGTAGCCGTGGCCCGGGTGGTCGTACTCCAGTGGCCGGACGACGGGTTCGCCGGTGCGGGCGGCGTCCTTGGCGAGGGCCAGGATCTCGGGGCCGAGGCGCTCGTGCAGCCGGGCGGCCTCCCGGCAGTGACCGAGGTGCTCGGCGTCCAGCAGCCGCCAGGGGGCCGCGGAGAACTGCATCATCGGGAACAGGGCCGCGGCCTGCGCGGAGCGGACGAAGAGCTCCGGGTCGAAGGCGGCGCTGCCGAAGGACTGGTACTCGCCGCCGCCGATCATGTCCGGGCAGGTGTAGGCGTGTCCGGTGAGCGACTGGGCCAGGGCGTTGGGGACCAGCGCGGCCAGCCCGTCCCGGCCGTGCCAGGCGTGCGCCTTGTCGCGCTGGCGCTGGGCGAGCGGGAGGTTGGCGGCCAGCCAGGCGTCGCGGAACTCGTTGAGGGGGTAGTCCAGGCCGAAGCGGTTCCAGGCGACGGTGTAGGCGTGCGGGTCGGGTCGGCCGAGGGCGGCGTAGAACGGCGGCTCGCCGCCGTCGAACTTGAAGCCGTCCACGCCGAGACGCGTCAGGTCCTTGAGCGCCCGCGACAGCCAGCGCACGGCGTCGGGGTCGAGCAGGTCGAGCGCGGCGCCGTGCCCGTTCCACCACTCGCCGATCGTGACCCGGCCGCGTGCGTCCCGGATGAGGAGCCCGGCGTCGCGCAGCGTGCGGAAGGTCTCGGTGTCCGGGGTGACGTAGGGCACCAGCCACAGCATGACGGTGAAGCCGAGCTCGTGCAGCCGGGCCAGCATCGCGGCGGGGTCGGGGAACCGGCCCTGGTGGAAGGTCCAGGTGCCGTACGCCTCGTGCCAGTTGTCGTCGATCATCAGGACGCCGGGCGGCAGACCGTGGTCGAGCACCGCCTGGGCGTACTCCAGGACGCCCTGTTGGGTGGGGTGGAAGAGGGTCTCGATCCACAGGTTGTACTGGGGGGTGGTGAACAGCCGCGCGTCCGGCGTCCGTCCGGGCGGCGGGAACCGCTCGGCGACCAGGTGGCGGTAGGCACCGGCCAGGTCGCCGTGGCCTTCACCGAGGACCACGCCGGCGGCCGGGTCAGCCCGCATCCGCAGCGCACCGCCGGTCAGCTCGAACGCGAAGGGGCGGTCGGACCACACGTACCGGCCGTGGCTGGACAGCAGGAGCGGCATGCCCTGGTTGCCCCCGAGATCACCCAGGTCGGCGTGGTAGCCGTCCGCGAAGGGCATGGCGAAGCCGTCCGCCGTCGCCCCGCCCCACCACGCCTCGCCGGCCTCGACGGGCACCGTCACGACCGAATCCGGACCTTCGCTCATCCTCACCCCTTCACGCGTCAGGTAAGCCGCTTGCCCGCTGCGATCCTAGGCGTCCAACTTACGTATGAGCAAGAAACAGAAGGGGATCGAAAGGTCAGGTGGTGAGCTCGACCACGTCCACGTCGAGGCCGGCGTCGCGGCAGTCGTCGAGCGCCTGGCGGTCGGCCGACGGGCCGGTGATCAGCAACTCGGCCTGGTCGACGGGGCAGATGGGGGCCAACTCGACCCGCCCCACCTTCGAGCCGTCGGCGACGACGACGCACCGGGCCGAGGAGCGGAGCATCGCCTGCTTGAGCTCGGCCTCGGGCAGGTTGAGGTTGGTGAGACCACGGCGCGGGTGCACGCCGTTGCAGCCGAGGAAGACGGTGTCGGCGTTGATCCGCTCCAGGATGCCGGCGCCGAGCGGGTTGACCAGGGAGTGCTGGAGCGGCCGCAGCGTGCCGCCGGTCACGATGACGGTGAACCTGGGGACGGCGCGCTCCAACTCCAGGGCGATCGAGAGCCCGTTGGTGAGGATCACGACGTCCCGCAGGTCGGCTCGCTCGACCAGCGCGCGCGCCACGGCCATCGTCGTCGTGCCGGCGTCGAGGATCACGCTCTCGCCCGGGCCCACCAGCCGCGCCGCGCGGCGGCCGATCGCGGCCTTCTCCGCCTCCGCGGCCCCCATCGCCTCCTCGAACGGGGACTCGATGGCCCCGCCCGCCCGGCTCGCCGGCATGCCGCCGCCCCGGTGGGTCGCCAGCGCGCCGCCGCGCACCCGGCGCAGCCGGCCCTGCTTCTCCAGGCTGTCGAGATCCGCGCGCACGGTGACGCGCGAGATGCCGAACGCCTCGGACAACTGGCCGACGTGGACGAAGCCGCGGTCCTCGACGGCGGCCGCGATCCGCTGGCGGCGCTCCTCGGCGGGCACGCCCTCAAGACTGATCGACATAAGGGGAAACTTTCACAAGGCATCTGTTCCTTGTCAAAGGGTAAGTAGCGTGGCCCCGAGTGTCGTCGCGCGGAGTGGGGCACCTGGCTGGACGGGTCGGCGCGGCGTCAGTCCTCCAACGTCGACGGCGGCGTGCCCAGCGCGGCGAGCTCCGGCCAGAACTCCTCGGGGATCGCGGTGGCCTGCAGCCGCGTCAGCTGCGCCAGCCGCTCGGGGCGGCCGACACCCACGATCGTCGAGGCGATGCCAGGGTGGCGCAGCGAGAACCGCAGCGCCACGGCCTGGAGCGGGACGTCCCACCGCCCGCACAGCTCGCGGGCGCGGGCCACCCAGGCGAGGAGTTCGGGGCTCGCCTGCCGGTAGGCGTACGTCTCGCCGGAGCCGGCGAGTATCCCCCCGCCGAAGGGGGCGGCGTTGAAGACGCCGATGCCGCGGTCGACCGCCAGGTCGATCAGCTCCTCCGCGCGGCGGTCCACGAGCGTGTAGCGGTTGTGGGTCAGCAGGACCTGGAAGGCCCCGCTCTCGGCATACCGGCGCATCAGGGAGACGGGGCCCGCGGCGATGCCGAGGGCCCCGACGAGACCCTGCTCGCGCAGCTCGGTCAGCCCCTGCACGGCCCCGCCGGGCGCGAACGCCTCCTCGACGTCGACGGTGTACGGGTCGTGCAGGTGGAGCAGCGGCAGCCGGTCGATCCCCAGGCGCCCGACGCTCTCCTCGAACGACCGCCAGACCCGGTCCCGGTCCAGCGCTCCGGTGGCCGGGTCCGCGTCGACCTTGGTGACGATCGTCTTGCCCGGCGGGAGCCCCTCGCGGCGGACGGCGACCCCGAGGACGGTCTCGCTGCGGCCCCTGGCGTAGTTGTTCGAGGTGTCGATCACGGCGAAGGGGCCCGCGAGCATCGCCCGCGCCAGGGCGTCGGCCGCCACGGCCGGCGTGCCGTCCGGCTGCGGCGGGTCGCCGAGGAAGGAGGTGCCGATGCTCACCGGCGTCGCGCGCAGCGAGGTCCCGGGCACGGTCCGCTCGTCCGTCAACTCGTCCATGGATCCTCGTTCCCGTCGGTGCGCCATGCCGGGCTGGAGACTAGCAGCGTGGCCGAGGTGGCCCCATGCGCGAGGACGACGTGACGGGGCGCCCCGGTTGCCGGGGCCGGTGGGGCCGGTGGGGCGAGAATCCCGGTATGGACGTCCGGCAGCTGCAGTACTTCCTCGCGATCGTGGACCACGGCGGGTTCGGGCGCGCGGCGTCGGCGCTGTACGTGTCGCAGCCGTCGTTGTCCCCAGGCGATCCGGGGCCTGGAGCGCGACCTGGGCAGTGAGCTGTTCCACCGCGTCGGTCGTCGGGCGGTGCTGAGCGCGGCCGGTGAGGCGTTGATCGAACCGGCCCGGGAGGCCGTACGCGGTCTGGAGACGGCCCGGGCGAGCGTCGCCGCCGTGCGGGAGCTGCGGGAGGGGCGGCTCGATGTCGCCGCCATGCCGTCGCAGGCGGTGGAGCCGCTGACCACGATGATCGGGGCCTTCAGCGGCCGCTATCCCGGCGTGTCGGTGGCCGTCAGGGCCGCCTTCACCGCGCCGGACGTCGTCGAGCTGGTCCGGACGGGCGCCGTCGAACTCGGCCTGCTGGCCACCGCCGGCGCGTTGCCGGAGAAGGAGGTGGTCTCCCGTCCGGTCGGCCGCCAGCGTTTCGTCCTGGTGGCGCCGCCCGGCGGGCCGTTCGCCGACCGGAGTTCCGTGCGGTGCGAGGAGTTGGCCGGCCAGCGGCTGATCGTGGGGCAGCGGGGCACGGGGATGCGCGCCTATGTGGAGGAGCTGCGGGAGCGCGGCGTCGAGTTCTCGGTCGCGGCCGAGACCGAGCACCGGGTGGCCGTCATCCCGCTGGTGCTGGCCGGCGTGGGCCTGACCGTCGTCACGGAGTCGTGGCGGGGGCTGGCGCGGCGGGCCGGCGCCCGGGTGCTGGACATCGAGCCGGAGACCGCGCTGACCGTGGGCCTGGTCAGCCGCCGCACCAGGCTGTCGCCGGCGGCGGAGGCGTTCGTGTCGACCGCGCTCCCGGCCGGCACCCGCGAGTCCTGAGCTTGTTCTTCAACCTTCCGGGCTGGTGACGGCGGGGTACAACTGTCCGCGTGACAGTCCGCGTTCGGACAGCAGCTGCGCAGAGCCCGGTCACCTGTGACCCCTTGGTCAACGGGGCGGCGCCCCCGTTGCGGGTGGGTGCGGCCCGGCACGCCGGGATTCGAGGCGGGGGCCGTCGTGGCTGTAGCGGCACTTGTGCGCCTCAGGGGCTCTGAGCACGCGTCATCTCGTGCCGGTATGTGCGAGGTGTTGCCCCGTAGGCGGTCTTGAAGGAGCGGGTGAAGTCGGCGGGGTAACGAAAGCCGGCGTGCTGGGCGATGGCGGCGATGGTCAGGTGCGCCAGGCGGGGGTCGGCGAGGTCACGACGGGCACGCTCCAGGCGCTGGCGTCGGATGAAGGCGGCCACCGTGGTCTCCTGCTGCTCGAACAGTCGGTGCAGCGAGCGGGTGGAGATGTGGTGGGCGGCGGCGACCTTCGCCGGGGTGAGTTCCGGGTCGTCGAGGTTCTGCCGGATGAACTCCCGGACGCGCAGGGCCAGAACCCGGGGTCGGCTCTCCGGCGGCTGCGGCCGGTCGATGTGGCGGGTGAGCAGGGCGGCGACCAGGTCGATGGCGATGGTACCCAGGGGGCCCACGTCTGTATGGTCGTAGCGGTCCGTCTCGTCAACCAGGTGGGTGAGAAACTGGGTGAGCAGCGCGGCGAGCCCACCTCCCGTTGGGAGGCTCAGGTTGAGCGCGTGGCTGGCCGCCCGTGGCAGGTCGGTCAACAGGGACCGTGGCAGCAGGAACTGGTCCACGACAGCCGGTTGCTGAGTGGACCGGATGTTGCCGCGGTAGGGGAGCGAGCTGCTCATGATCATCAGCTCACCCGTGGCGGCGGAGACCTCCTGGCCGTCATGACGGCTGACGTCGATGCGCCCTCGACGGGGGATCGAGACATAGAGCAGTTCGGGGTCCGCCTGGCGGATCAGCTTCGGGGTGCGGACCGAGGTCACAGGTGGGCAGGAGAACGATGCTTCCGCGACAGGGCCGAGGTCGAGCAGACGCATGGTGGCCCGGAAATCGCTGATGTGCTCGGTAAGGATCTCGTAGGGGCTGTGGGCGTCGATCGCCATCTGCCGCCACTGCTCGAACCTCTCGGCCGGAGTCATGCCCTCGCCCGTGAAGACGGTCTCGATCACCGCTCCTCCTTCCCCGCCGGCGCGCTCCGCAAGGCCCTGCCCCGGTAGGCACGTGGAGGCATGCCATAGGCGGCTTTGAAGGCGCGGCTGAAGTCGGCCGGATGAGAGAAGCCGAGCCGCTGCGCGATGGCGCTGACCGGGAACTCGGCCAGCAGCGGGTCGGTGAGGTCACGACGGGCACGCTCCAGACGTTGCCGGCGGACGTACGCGGCCACGCTGGTGCCGTGCCGTTGGAAGAGCCGGTGCAGTGAGCGGGTGGAGACGTGGTGCGCCGAGGCGATGGCGTCCGGGGACAGCCCCGGCTCCGTGAGGTTCCTGTGGATGAAGTCCCGGACGCTGAGGAAGACCGCGTGGGGGCGTCTGTCCGGCGACGGCGCGGTGTGCTCGTCGAGGCGTTGTCCGATGGCCGCGGCGAGGAGGTCGATGAATACAAAGGCCAGACGCGGCCCGTCGGACGGCCCGAACTCGTCGGGCGTCGTCGTCACCTGGACGAGGAACTGCCTGAGCATCTTGCCGAAGCCCCGGTCGCTCGGCAGTGTGGTGGACATCAGGGGCGTGAGCTGGTCGGGCCGGACCCGAACGAGGCGGCGTGGCAGTTGGGCGACGACATGGCCCACGACGCCTTCTCGCTCGGGAAGGGCGAAGCCGTCGAAGGGGTGGGACGAGTCGTAGAGCACCAGTTCGCCGGGGCCGAAGGCGACCTCGTTCCGTGACTGGGCGAGACCCATGTGCCCGCGCACGGTCAGGGACAGTTGCAGGTATTCGGGATCGCTGCGGCGAATCAGCTTCGGCGTCCGGCGGACGCTGGAGATCGACGGATAGCTCATGGCCGAGATCTGGGCCAGACCGACGTCCGCCACCGTGATCGAGGCGCGGAAATCATTCCGGTGATCCGTGTACATGGCGGTGGGAATCAGGGCCGACATGGTCATGTCGTGCCACCACCCGAACCGGTCGGGCGCGGATAAGTGTTCCGTGGACTGGCTGTTCGTGATCACCTGGGCACCCTTTTGGTGAGCGTTCAACGAGCCGGGGTCGGTGTGCCGTCGGCATCCAGCCCGTACGGCTACTAACCCTTCCCCTTCCCAACGATTCCCGTAACCGCGCCAGAGTTCCGGGCCCCGAACCCCGCCCGCGTCCGCCGACCCGACCCAGGGCGCACGTTCCGGTGCCGTGTCACCCGACGGACGGCGGGCACCCGCACGTCCGGGGCGTCGCCCGTCCACGCGCGCCTGCGCGCGTAGGGAGCCATCGCGGCGGACATCCGCGAACATCCCCCACGGCTGATCCCGTTGCGGTCGGCGATGTGACTGATCAATCCGACGCCAGCAGTGGCGGGGACGACCGTCCCCGTCGCCCAGAGGCCATCGGAATCACCACTCTCCGGGCCTACTGCCCCAAGGAGGAAACGACACCGCGTTCGCGCGCCGCAGCTTTCGCGACACGGACCTGGGCACTACCCACTGGTCTGCCGCGTGCTGGACGTCGTCCCCCGTTTGATGGCGCGGTGCCCGTGGTTGGTTCAGGAGTACCGGTCGGGGAGATGGACGAGGAGCACGCTGATGGCTTCATTGATGTGAGGAAGCCTGCCGGCGACCTCGTGGACCACGGGACTGGAAACGCTGACGCACCACAACTCAACCCTGCGCCGCGCGAGGCCGGAGGAGGGAGCGGACACAACGTTGAGAAACCCGACAGGGCTCCAACGCTTTCCTCAGACGTGGATCTATGCCGTCCACACAGCCCATCCTGGCTCCCGTCGATGGCGATAGCACGGGCGCAGCCGATCCGTGCCCGACGACCGCGACACCAAGCCTATTCCTACCCCCCTTGCCAGCGGGGGCATGCCTGAACTCACCTCCGTTCGAGTCCCGACCAGGGCAGATGCTTACCAGGACCTGGGAAAGAGGCACTGATAGGCGCGACTTATGAGGCAGATCGACACTCCGTCTTGGACGGCCGGGCGGGCCGGTTGGTGCAATCGACGGCATGACCGACCATCGCATCGCGCTGATCCCCGGTGACGGCATCGGCACCGAGGTCCTGCCGCCGGCACGGCAGGTCCTCGACGCCGTCGGGCGCCGCCACGGCTTCGGCTTCTCCTACACCTCCTACGACGACTGGTCCTGCGAGCGGTATCTCCGCGAGGGCGCGATGATGCCGGAGGACGGCCTCGACCAGCTCCGCGACAAGGACGCCATCCTGCTCGGTGCGGTCGGCTACCCGGGCGTGCCCGATCACGTCTCCCTGTGGGGCCTGCTGATCCCCATCCGCCGCGGCTTCCGCCAGTACGTCAACCTGCGGCCGATCCGGGTCTTCGAGGGGATCGACAGCCCGGTGCGCGGGGCGACCGCGGGCGCGGTCGACTTCGTCGTGGTGCGGGAGAACGTCGAGGGGGAGTACAGCGAGATCGGCGGCCGGTTGAACCGGGGGTTCCCCGAGGAGATGGCGGTGCAGGAGGCCGTGTTCACCCGGGCCGGGGTCACCCGCCTGCTGGACTACGCCTTCGACCTGGCGGAGAAGCGGGGCGGCCGGCTCACCTCGGCCACCAAGTCGAACGGCATCGTGCACACCATGCCCTTCTGGGACGAACTGGTCGCCGAGCGGGGAGCCGCCCACCCCCGGGTGGTCTGGGAGCAGGAACACGTCGACGCGCTGGCCGCCAAGTTCGTCCTCGACCCGGCCCGCTTCGACGTGGTGGTGGCCTCCAACCTCTTCGGCGACATCCTCAGCGACCTGGCCGCCGCGGTCGCCGGCTCCATCGGCGTCGCGCCGGCCGCCAACCTCAACCCCGAACGCACCCATCCCTCGATGTTCGAGCCGGTCCACGGCTCCGCCCCGGACATCGCCGGCCGGGGCATCGCCAACCCGCTGGGCGCGATCTCGTCGGCCGCCATGATGCTCGACCACCTCGGCCATCCCGAGGCCGCCAGGGACGTCACCGACGCCATCGCGGCGATCCTGGCCGGGACCGACCTGCGCACCCCCGACCTGGGCGGCACCGCGTCCACGGCCGAGTTCACCGACAAGCTCCTCGAACTGCTCTGAGCCGCGCGGTTCGACGGACCAGGAAGGACCACGATGAGGATCACCGCCGCGTACGAGGGCGTCGTGCCCATCAGCTCCTCGATCCGCAACGCCTGGATCGACTTCAGCGCGATGGACTGCTCGATCGTCGCGATCGTCAGCGACGTCGTCCGCGACGGCCGGCCTCTGGTGGGCTACGGCTTCAACTCCAACGGCCGCTACAGCGCCGGCGAGATCCTGCGCCGGCGCGTGCTGCCGCGGCTGCTGGCCGCGGACCCGGAGAGCCTGCTCGACGAGCGGGGCCAGCTCAACCCCGCCAAGGCATGGGACGTCATGATGCGCGACGAGAAGCCAGGCGGCCACGGCGAACGCTCGGTGGCCGTCGGCGTCGTCGACATGGCGCTGTTCGACCTCGCGGCCAAGATCGCCGGCCAGCCGCTCTACCGGTACCTCGCGGACCGCCACGGTGACGGCCGCCCCGACGACTCGGTCTTCGTCTACGCCGCCGGGGGCTACTACGCCCCCGGCAAGACGATCGCCGATCTCCAGGACGAGATGCGCGGCTTCCTCGACCTGGGGTACGACGTCGTCAAGATGAAGATCGGCGGCGCCGACCTGGCCGAGGACCTGCGCCGCATCGAGGCCGTCATCGACGTGCTCGGCGGTGACGGGTCGCGTCTCGCCGTGGACGTCAACGGCCGCTTCGACCTCGCCACCGCCCTGGAGTACGGGCGGGCCATCGAGCCCTACGGCCTGTTCTGGTACGAGGAGATCGGCGACCCGCTCGACTACCGACTCAACGCCACCGTCGCCGAGCACTACCCCGGGCCCATCGCCACCGGCGAGAACCTGTTCTCGCTCCAGGACGCCCGCAACCTGATCCGCTACGGCGGCCTGCGCCCCGACCGCGACTACGTCCAGGTCGACCCGGCGCTCTCCTACGGCCTGGTGGAGTACCTGCGCATCCAGGACATGCTGCGTCAGCACGGCTGGTCCTCCCGCCGCTGCGTCCCGCACGGCGGGCACCAGTTCTCCCTGCACATCGCGGCCGCGCTCAAGCTCGGCGGCAACGAGTCCTACCCGGGCGAGTTCCAGCCCACCGGCGGCTTCGCCGACGACGCCGTCGTGGAGAACAGCCGGGTCGGTCTCAGCGACATCCCCGGCATCGGCTTCGAGGGCAAGGCGGCCTTCTACGAGGTGCTGCGCGGGCTGCACGCCTGACCGCGCAGGTCCGGGGGCGGTGGTGGGCGCGACGGACCTGGATGTCGAGACTCTTGCCTGTCAATGACTGGTTTTGTAGGCTCGCCGCCCATCGCATCCGGCGATCGCGGTCTCGGTGTGCCGATCCCGCGGTTCAGAAGCCGAGGGAGTCCTCCATGCAGCGATCAGCGTCGATCGGCGTGTGCGTCGCGGTCCTGGCCGTCCTGTCCGCGTGCAGTACCCCCGGCGGAGCCAGCTCCGGTGGTGGCGTTCCGGCGGACGGCACGGCCGAGGTGCAGGCCGACGAGCTCACCGTGTGGGTCAATCCGTCCGATCCCGACGCGGTCATGAACGTCTACGAGCGCTTCACCGAGGAGACGGGCGTCGAGTTCGAGATCATCGAGATGCCGTCGGACGCGTTCGAGTCCGGCGTGCAGACCCGATGGGCCTCCGGCGAACGGCCGGACCTTCTCGAGTACCACGCGACATCGTCGTTCTGGCAGCTCAACCCCGAGCAGAACCTCTACGACCTCTCCGACATGCCCTACGTCGAACGGGAACGGGAGATCCTGCGGAGCGCCGGCACCTTCAACGGCAAGGTCTACGCCGCGATCACCGACTCGCCCTCGCTCTTCGGGCTGTTCTACAACCGGGAGGTGTTCGACCGGTACGGTCTCGCGATACCCGAGACCTACGACGACCTGGCCGCCATCTGCGACACGCTGCGCGCCGAGGCGCCGGACATCGCGCCGATCTTCGAGAGCGGCGGGTCGGCGTGGCCGACCCAGATCCTGGGCGGCCTCATGTACATGGGGTCCGCGCAGCAGTCCGAGGACTGGGCGCGGCGGGTGCTCGACCGGGAGACGACCTTCGACGCCGAGGGCAGCCCCTTCGTCGCCGGTCTGGAGGCGTATCAGGGCCTCCAGGAGTCGGGCTGCTTCAACTCCGACGCCACGACCGCCAGGTTCGAGGACTCCATCGTGGCGGTCAGCGAGGGGGAGGCGGCGATGGTGGCCCTGCCGTCGGGCCTGCTGGACATGTTCACCGAGCAGCTCGGCGGCGACGACGCGCGCACGGCGGAGACGATCGGCTTCGCCTACCCCGCCGCGGAGGGAGCCGTCTCGGCATGGGCGCCCAACGTGGCCGGCACCTGGTACGTCCCGAGGACCGGCGACGCGGAGCGCGAGAGCACGGCGCTCGCCTTCATCCAGTGGGCCACCGACGAGGGCTACCAGGACTTCGTGGACGAGTCGGGCACCTTCCCGGTGCTGGCGGGCGCCGAGCCGCCCGCCGGCGGCTACACCGGGGTACGCGAGGAGCTGAGGGCGGCCTACGAGGACAGCACCGCGCTCGCCTTCAACAGCAACCTCTCCGGCTTCAACGCGGAGTTCCCGAACCACATGACCGGGCTGCTCAGCGGGAGCGAGACGCCGGAGTCGGTCGCGAACCGCTCGCAGACGGTGTTCGAACAGGCCGCGCGGGCCGCCGGCCTGCCGGGCTGGGAATAGGTGGTCGCGGCGTCATGCCTCACCACACGAAGCCGGCCCGACGGAGGGCCCGGGGGCGGTGGTGGCCGTTCGTCGTGCCGACGCTCGTCCTGACGGTGGCCTTCTTCCTGCTGCCCTTCCTCCTCAACGTCTATTTCGCGTTCACCCAGTGGACCGGGTTCTCGTCGCGGATCTCCGTCAACGGCGTCGACAACTTCGTCAACCTCGTCGACTCCGGGGTGCTGCCGGTCGCGATCCGCGTCACCGTCACCTACGCGGTCGTCGCGATGCTGATGCAGAACGTCATCAGCGTCGGGCTCGCGTTGCTCATGCAGCGCTCCAACCGGGGCAACTCCTTCTTCCGGGCGCTCTACTTCCTCCCCGTGCTGATCTCACCGCTCGCGGCGGGCTACATCTGGAGCGCCATCCTCGAACCCCGCGGACCGCTGAACCAGGCGATCGGGCTCGTCGCGCCCGGATTCGACCACGCCTGGCTGGGCGACGGGACCTCCGCGCTCGTCGCCGTGGCGTTCATCGACGTCTGGAAGTGGAGCGGCATCGTCACCCTGGTGTACATCGCCGGGCTCAACGCCATACCGCGGTCGCTGGTCGAGGCGGCGAAGATCGACGGCGCGAACGCGTGGCGGGCCTTCTGGTCCGTGAAGTTCCCGCTGCTCGCGCCCTCGTTCACGTTCAGCGTCGTCGTGAGCTTCCTCGGCGCCCTCAACGCGTTCGACATCGTCCAGGCGACGACCCGCGGCGGTCCAGGAGACGCGACGTCGGTCCTCAACATCGCCATGTACCGGCAGTACAGCGGCGGGTTCTTCGGCATGGCCAGCTCGATCAGCCTCACGATCACGATCCTGGTGGTCGTGCTCGGCGTGCCCCTGATCGCGTTCCTGCGTCGACGGGAGGTGGAAGCGTGACGGCCCACGGAACGACCGCCGGGCGGCGCCGGCCGGCGCCGCCGCGCTCGGAACTGCTGCGCGTCCTGGTACTGACAGCGATCGCGCTGCCCTGGGTACTGATCCCGATGTGGCTGCTCCTGGTCAACTCGGTGAAGCCCTACGGCGAGGCGAGCAGGCTCGACCTCGCCCCGCCGCGGGAGTGGCGGTGGGACAACTTCGCGGTCGTCTTCGAGGAGGGCGACTACCCCACGGCGCTGCTCAACAGCCTCGCGATCGCCGTGCCGACCCTCGCGTCCGTGCTGCTGTTCGGGTCGATGGCCGCCTGGGCCTTCGCCCGGTCGCGGCGCGTCTCGATGAAGGTCGCCTACAACGTCTGCGTGCTGTCGGTGCTGCTGCCGCCGGCGGTCCTGCCCACCATCTACGAGCTGCAGACGCTGGGGATCGACGGGACCAGGCTGGGCTACTTCCTGGTCATGGTGGGGACCCGGCTCGGTGTCGTGGTCTTCCTCGCCACCGGGTTCGTGCGGGCGATGTCGGTGGAGATCGAGGAGGCGGCGGCGATCGACGGGGCCTCGAAGCCGCAGATCTTCCGGCTCCTGATCGTGCCGTCGCTGCTGCCGGTGCTCCTGGTCGGCGGCGTCATCCTGATCATCACGATCTGGAACGAGTTCCTGTTCGCGCTGTTCCTGCTGCGGGGCGAGGAGAGCGCGACCCTTCCGCTCGGTCTCTTCCGGTTCGCCTCGGCCTCGTCGGAGGTCGTCGCGTTCCGCTGGGACCTCGTCTTCGCGCACGTCGTCCTGACGAGTCTCCCCCTCGTGATCGTCTATCTGTTCGTGCAACGGCGCCTCGTCCAAGGGCTGTCGGAGGGGGCGATCAAGGGCTGAGCGGTTGAGCGGTTGAGCGACTGAGCGGGGCGGCCCGGGGGCGCGAGCCATGGGCCGCCCGCCTGCTCGGGGATCAGGCCTCGGGGCTCGGCGAGGTCGGCGTGCCGCGCAGCAGCGTGACCAGCTCCTCGAGCATGGCGCCCATGTCCACCTGCTCCGGATCGAGCAGCCACTGCAGTTGGAGACCGTCGGCGGCGGCCATGACCAGGCTGGCCGTGGTCTGCGGATCCAGCGCGTCGGGGAGCTCGCCCGCCGCCTGCTTGCGGCGGATGTCCGCCGCGATGTTCGCGCGCAGCATCTCGTAGCGCCTGACGAAGAACTGCCGTGCCGAGCTCGCCGCGTCCGTGCTCTCGGCCGACATCGCGACGTACAGCCGCACGAGACCGGGTTCCACGGCGTTGTGCTTGATGATCTCGATCAGGCCCTCGACGGTGACGTCGCGGTCGACCGTCTGGTCGTAGAAGCGGGTGTTGCGTTCGTCGCGACGACGGAGCACCTCGACGAAGAGGTCCTCCTTCGTTCGGAAGTAGTGCAGCAGGCCGGCCTGGCTCAGGTTCACGAGGCGAGCGACCTCGCGGAAGGAAGTGCGGTCATAGCCCTTGCGGCTGAACAGCTCGAGCGCGACGTCGACGATCTCGGCGCGTTTGGCTTCGCCCTTCGCGTACGGTCTGCGCGCTGCCATGCGGACATGCTAGCCGCAGGCCTGACGGGGTGATCGCGGCGAGACCCGTGCTCATGACAGCGCGGTGGGCTATCGTAAAACCGGTCATTGACAGACTTTGGCTGGCTGGCGGTGTTCGGAGCATGGCGAAGGAGGACCGTGACCACCCTCTTCCCTCCCGGTTTCCTGTGGGGAGCCGCGACGTCGGCGCACCAGGTCGAAGGCGGCAACGTCAACTCCGACTGGTGGCGCTTCGAGCACGAGCCGGCCTCGGGGGTGCACGTCTCGTCCGGCGACGGCATCGACCACCTGCACCGCTACCGCGAGGACTTCGAGCTCCTGGCCTCGCTCGGGCACACCGCGCACCGGCTCTCCGTGGAGTGGGCGCGCATCGAGCCGGCGCCCGGCGAGTTCAGTGCCGCGGCGCTGGCCCACTACCGGCGCGTGCTCGCCGCGCTGCGCGAGCGTGGCCTCCGGTCGTTCGTGACCCTGCACCACTTCACGCTCCCGGCCTGGTTCGCCGACCGGGGCGGATGGCTCGCCCCGGACGCGCTCACCGTGTTCGAACGGTACTGCGCACGCGCCGTGGCGGCGCTCGGCGACCTGGCCGACTTCGTCTGCACGATCAACGAACCGCAGATGGTCGCGCTCCACGGCTACCTGGAGGGGTACCACCCGCCCGGCATCGCGCACGCCGGCCACTGGAAGCGCGTCGGGCGCGTTCTCCTGGAGGCGCACCACCGCGCCGTCGCCGCGACGCGGGCGCACGCCGACGCCGCGCCAGGACTCGTCGTCCAACTGCCGGTACTGGCGCCCGCCCGCGAGGACGCGGTGACCCGGCGGTACCGCGACGAACTGCGGGCGGAGATCGTCGACCTCTACCTCGACGGCCTTCGGCCGGGCGACGGCGGCGACTGGCTGGGGGTGCAGTACTACCGCAAGAACTGGGTCGACCCCGCGTCGCCGACCATCTTCGTGCCGCCGCCGCGCTCCTTCGCGACCAGCCAGATGGGCTGGGCCGTGTACCCGGAGGGCCTGCGCGAGGTCCTGGTCCTGGCCGCCGGGACCGGACTGCCGCTCTACGTGACGGAGAACGGCATCGCGACGGAGGACGACGCGGAACGGATCGACTACCTGGAGAGCCACCTGGGCGCGGTGCTGCGCGCCATCGGCGACGGGATCGACGTGCGCGGCTACCTGCACTGGTCCGCCTTCGACAACTTCGAGTGGGCCGAGGGCTACCGGCCCAAGTTCGGCCTCGTCGCCGTCGACCACGCCGCGGGATTCCGGCGCCAGCCGAAGCCGAGCGCCTACGCCTTCCAACGCGTCGCCGAGAGCGGCGACCTCTCCCGACTGCGGGCGGCCGGGGCCACGGCTGCCTGAGCCTCGGACGTCGCCACGCGCCGTTCGGCCGCACGGCGCGGCGTGCCACGCCTCACGACGTCACGTCGATGCCGAAGTCCCTTACCAGTGGTTCCAGTCCGCCCGGATAGCCCTTTCCGCCCGCCACGAAGTCCCAGTCGCCGGTGGACCTGCGCCGGAAGGAGCCGAGCACCAGGGCGGTCTCGCCCGGGCGACCGTCGGAGACGTCGAGCCGGCCCAGTTCCGTCCGCGTGGCGTCGAGCAGCCGAACGCGGGCGCCGGTGAACCCCGAGAGGTCGGCCGCGGGGTCGGCTTCCGGGTCGACGGCGGCCACCAGGACCAGGCGGTCGGCCCCGGCCGGCAGGGCGTCGAAGCCGACGCGGATGGCTGCCCTGTCGGGCGCCGCGGCCGACAGGGCGCGGACGGAACCGTCCGGCGTGCCGGGGTTGTTGAAGAAGACGAAGTAGTCGTCGCCGAGGATCCGGTTGCCCCGGCAGACCAGCGCGCACACGTCCAGACGGACATCGCCGGCCCAGGACAGGCCGAGCACGTTGTACTCCTCGGCCGGCGAACCGGGTTGGGGGGTCGTCGGCGCCGGTGCCGGTGCCGGTGACCGCCCGTCGCCCAGGCGTCCTCGAAGACCGTGCCGATGCAGCAGGTCGACGAGTTCGGTGCCCGAGACCAGCTCCAGCGGCTTGCCGGCGGCGAATTCGTAGGAGCCGGGTCCGAACCCCGAGGTCGTCACCAGGACGCCCTTGTTGGCGCCCCTGTGCTGGACGGTTCCGTACAGGTCGCGCACGGCGGTGGGCGGAACGGTGTTCCGGTAGCGCTTCACCTGCACCACGATGCTGCCGCCCCGGATCGGCGTGGGATCCGTCGCGGCGACGTCAACTCCGCCGTCGCCCGAGCGCTCGGTGGTCACGGCTTCCATCCCCATGGCCCGGAAGAGGCTTTCGACGAGGGACTCGAAGGCGATCGGGTCCATGGTGAGGAGGTCCGGTTCCTCGTCGCCGCCATGGGTGACGACACGGTTCCCGACGTCCTGCGGCCGGCGCCCCGGCCGTACCGCCACGAGTTGGTCCGGCCGCGCGGCGAGCTGCCCTCGTAGACCGTCGGTCAGGCAGCTGACGGCTTCCACCTGCGCCAGGTGCAGTTCCTCGAACGTGGACCGCGGGGCCATGACCGTCGCCAGGTGGATCCGCCCCCGCCGCCCCGTCGCCGGATCGTGCCCGTCGACGAAGCCGTTCAACGCCACCGAGTCGAGGGAGCCGAACTCGTCCGCCGCGAAGAGCTCGTGCAGCACCAGCAAGGCGCACTGCGCCAGCACCTCCCGGTAGAGGGCGCGTCGCTGCCCCACCGGCCGAGGCGTCTCCCGGTCCTGGTCCGCCGTCGGCATGTACCGCACCGACTTCACCTCGGGGACGACGTCGAATCCGGGCAGCTCCCAGTCGAGCACCAACTGCCGCCCCGCCGCGTCGTAGGCCGCCGAGACCTGCCGGGGGAACCCCTCGGGCCATGCTGAGGAGGCGTACAACGCGGCCGAGAAGTACTCGACCACGGCCTCGGGATCCCGGTGGCCGACGCCCTCGACCACGTCCAGGACACCGGCGTTGTGCCGACGCACCTCCGCCAGCAGCGCCTGGACGGCCTCGTCGTACTCCCGCCGGTACGCCGCCAACCGCTGCTGACGCTGGGCCTCCGCCACCTGTGCCGCCTGCCAGTCGTGCTCGAACCGCGCCCGCGCCTCGGCCTGCGCCTGGGCACGTCGGCTCGCCGTCCAACCCCCCTGCGCCCGGTACCGGTTCGGATCCGGCATCACCACGGGCTGCGCGAGCGCCCCCGGGTCGAAGGGCGGAACCTCCTCGGGCCGCAGCAGGGCAGCCGACCGGAAGGCGGGAGCCTGGCAGCCGGTCGCCAGCAGCCCCTGTAAGCGGGCGACCCGCTCCTCCAACTCCTCGGTACGCCGCCGTGCCTCCGCCTGCCGGTACTCCCGATAGCCCTGTGCCACCTGCCGCTGATGCGCTCGGGCCTGCCGTTCCCACTCCCTGCGCTGCCGCGCCTCGGCCTCCATCCGCCGCTGCTGCTGGCGCTGCACCTCGGCCCAGACACCGACCAGACCACCAGACCGACGACTCATGCGCAGCAGCCCCTCCCCTGAAACGCCGGCTGGTCGAGCCCGCTCCCCACGAACAGCGGCGCCCGGGAACCCCTCCGGATCTTTCGTGAAGAAGCATAGGAGATCTGGCGGGTGTCCGGTGGCGTGGTGAGCTGGACGGGGGCGGGGGCCTGCCGTCAGGGTGGGGGAGTCAGCGAGGCCAGGTAGTCGTCGAGGAGTTCGACCTGGCGAGGGGGCGGGAAGGTCGCGGGGTCGAACAGGGCCTGCACGACCAGGCCCAGGGTGAAGGACTGGGCGCCGGCCGCGACGCGGGCCGGGTCGCCGGGGGGCAGTTCGCCGAGGTCCTGGGCGGCGGCGATCAGGTCGGTCAGCCGGGCGCGGCCCCGGGCGTACTTGCGGGCGTAGTCGTCGCTCAGGGCGGGGTCGGCGAGCGCGGTGTCCCAGGAGGACACCCAGATCCGGTTGCTCGCCATGGCGTCCGCGGTCAGCGGCAGGATGTCCAGCAGGGCGGCCCGCACGGCGGCGAGGCCCGGGGTCGCGGGGCGCCGGGGGCGGGCGGCGGTGCGCTCGGCGAGCAGGTCGAGGGCGTGTGCCACCAGGTCGCGCTTGGCGGGGAAGTAGTGGGTGAGCAGGCCGGTGGTGGCGCCGAGTTCGGCGGCCACGGCGCGCAGCGTCAGGCCGCCGAAGCCGTGCGCGGCCAACACGCGCCAGACCGCCTCCGAGACGTCGCGACGACGGGCCTCGTGGTCGCCCTTGGTACGTGGCATGCTGCTACCGTACATATTCATAACGCTTGTTATGCGAATGTGGGGTCATCATGTTCTCCCTCCCGCTCCGGGACGACGCTCTCCTCCGGCCGCTCGAGACCTGGCACGCGACGGAGTTCGCCACCCACCTGGACCGGGCCCGCGAGCACATCCGGCCGTGGGTCGGGCCGGGTTTCGTGACCGAGGGCGTGGACGGGGCCCGGGGCACCCTGCGCCGCTACGCCGAGCGGCAGGCGGCCGACGGTGCCCGGCTGTACGGCCTCTGGCTCGACGGCACGCTCGTCGGCGGCGTGATGTTCACCGAGTTCGACGCCGCCGCCGGCTGGTGCGAGCTCGGCTGCTGGCTGGAGCCGGCCGCCGAGGGGCGGGGGCTGGTCACCAGGGCGTGCGGCGTCCTGCTCGACTGGGCCTTCACCGACCGGGGCCTGCACCGCGCCGAGTGGCACTGCCGGGCCGACAACGAGCGAAGCGCCGCCGTGGCCGAGCGGCTCGGCATGACGCTGGAAGGCGTGCGGCGCCAGTTCTGGCGCTACGGCGGCGAGCGGTACGACAAGCAGATCTGGGCGGTCCTCGCCCCCGAATGGCGAGCCCACCGCCGGTGACCACGCGGCGCGCGGCCGCCGGCGGGGGCGGGGGCGGGGTCAGCTGGTCAGCCGGAAGGTGGCGTCGGCGCGGCCCGTCGCGTCGGTGATCTGGTCGAGCCTCAGCTCGTAGTCCCAGTGCCTGATGTACCGGTCGGGAAAGTTGTACGACCGGTAGGAGGTCCACGACGAGGCGGCGAGACCGGCCACCGGCAGGAACGTGGCGTCCTCGCGGAAGGTCGCCGAGCCGTCGTCCGGTTCGAGGACGAAGTCGAAGTCCCGGTGTCTGAGGTAGTAGCCGGGGAAGTTGACCGACTGGAAGGACACGTGTCCCGAACCGCCCGCGAGGCCCCGGACGACGCGGAACTGCGCGTCCTGAGCGGGGCTGACGTTCGCGTCGACGCGGACGTCGAAGTTCGCGTGCCGCACGTACCGGTCCTGGTTGTTGTAGGACTGGACGCGGTTCACGGGCGTGCTGGTGCCCCACCTGGCCAGCACCCGGCTCTCCTCGGCGGCGGTGAGAGCGAGGATGGAGCCGTGGCGTTTGCGGTTGGTGCCGAGGGAGTAGTCGCCACGGGTGGTGAAGTTGCGGGTGCTGCCCAGGTTGGTCGAGGTGATGGG
The DNA here is from genome assembly GCF_042722465.1 of Streptomyces sp. NPDC127098. NCBI lineage: Bacteria > Bacillati > Actinomycetota > Actinomycetes > Kitasatosporales > Streptomycetaceae > Streptomyces > Streptomyces sp. NPDC127098. The sequence continues at coordinate 140,978 of NZ_JBHXFJ010000001.1, read as the reverse complement.
CATGTACCCGCGGCCGGTGGCGAACTGGTCGAGCCACAGGGCCCACTCGCCCCGGTCGTTGAACGGCATCCACATCGGCCCCTCCACGACGTTCCCGCCCGTGGCGCCGTTGGAGATACCCATGTGCGAGAGGTCGCCGAGCGTGGTCCAGGGGCCGAGGATCGCGTTGGCGGCCTCGATGGTGATCTGCCCGTCCGCGGAGGCCCGGTAGTAGCGGTATCCGCCGGTCGCGTCCGGTACCTCCACGATCTGGGTGTCGATGATGCCGCGGGTGCCGGCCCGTTCGATGTAGAGCTGCGGCGCCGTGAAGGTGCGGAAGTCCCGGGTCCGCACGTAGTGGACGCGGTGCTTGGTCACGCCGTTCCGTGGGGCGTTGGTCGCCCAGTAGACGACGTAGTCGCCGGTGGTGGGGTCGTGGATGGCCTCCGGGGCCCAGGCGTTGCCGGCGCCGGGGATGGCGCCGGCCACGTCGAGCAGCCGGGGCGCCGACCAGTTGACCAGGTCGGTGGACTCCCAGACGACGAGTGAGGTGCTGCCCCGGTTGGCGGCGTCGTCCCAGGAGGTGCCGCTGGCGATTCGCAGGTCCGTGGCGACGATCCAGTAGCGGTCCCCCGCGGGCGACCTGAGGAGCGACGGGTCGCGCACGCCGCGGGTGCCCACGGTGGAGAGCAGCACGGGGGCGCCGTCGTTGAGGTCGGTCCAGCGCAGCCCGTCGCGGCTGTGGGAGAAGTAGACCTGCTCCCCGTTGGCGTGCTCACCGGTGAAGTGGGCCATGAGGTAGCCGGTGAAGGGGTCAAGGGCCGCGGCGCGGTCGGCCGCCGTCACCGACCACGAGGTGAACAGCAGGACGAGCGCGACGAGCAGCGCCCCGAGCCCGGTGCGGCTCCGGCGCGGTGAGGAGGGTGGTCGGCGCATGGTCGAACTCCTTCGCTCCCAGGGTGGCCGCGACGTCCTCACCACCGGCGTTTCGTTCGGTATGTCGAATGCCATTCGTGGCTTCGGGCGGAATGTAGAACCACGCGTCGGAACCGTCAACGCCGCTCGCGCCGGCGCCCCACCCCCCGGCCGAACGACGACCGTGGGGAGAGGGCACCGGCGCTCAGGCGGTGGCGGGGCGGGGCAGCAGGGGCCACTGGCCGGACAGCCGCATGGCCGCCTCGGTCACGGCGGGATCGCGCGAGGCGCTGGCCAGGCCGTCCAGATAGGCGTGGGCCGCCGCCTCGTACCGGTCGTCGACCTCGCGCAGCGCCGCGTCCAGCGCGTCCCTGCCGGCCTGGACCTCCGCGGGGTGGGCGGCGGCCCGCTGGCCGGCCCGCCGCGCGGCCAGGGTCGACGCCTGTTCCGCCGCCGCGAGCCGCTCCCGCTCCCGCAACGTGGCCCGGTAGGCGGCCAGATAGGGGTGCGTCCTGCCCAGTCCGAGCAGGAAGGCCACGCCGCCGGAGAGCAGCAGCAGGGCGGTGAACAGCAGGCTCATCGTCTGCTCGCCGATGCCGAGCTGGTCGAGGACGCTGCCCGCGTCCCGCACCTCGGGGTCCAGGTAACGCGCCTGGTCGGGATCGAGGAGCAGGTCCCGGTCCTCGGCCAGCAGGCTCGCCCGCAGGCCCCCGAGCACCCAGCACGCGTGAGTCCAGGCGCCCAACAGCACCAGGGCGGGCAGCGCGAGCAGCCGGGGCGACCCGGTGGCGGGCAACGTCCGCAGCATGCGGCCCAGCACGTGCGGGACGCTGATCATGACGATCCCCACGGCGAGGGTGAAGGTCGCGGTGAGGAGGTTGGCGGAGGCGTCGCCGGTGCCGTGGACACGCCGGAAGGAACTCCAGTAGATGGGGAGTTCGACCAGCATGAGGCTGCCCAGCAGGGCCAGCGTGCCGCGCCGGGAGATGCCCGTCGTGCTCGGCCCCTCCCAACGCGCCACGTCGGCCGCCGGATTGGCCGCCGGACGGGCGGTGGGCTCGGGGAACGGGTCCTCGCCCGCCGCCGCCGGGGCGGCCCCACCGGGACGCCGCTCGACCCAGCGGGCCACCGCGTCCCTGAGCTGCCGCCGGCGCGCGGCCTGCTCGGCCAACCGGTCCAACTGGGCGCGGGTGACGTCGAGGTGGTCCGAGCGCTCCACCCTGGCCTCACCGCTGCGCCGCATCGCCGCCTCGGCCGCCTCGGCGTCGCCCCGCGCCTCCGCCGCCGCCCGCTCGGCCGCCGCCCGCTCGACGGCGGCGTCCCTCAGCAACCGGTGCCGGACCCGGTCGCGCTCCGCGGCCAGCGTGGCGAGCCAGGGCGGCAGGCCGTCCCCGGCCAGCACCCAGGCGTCGAAGACCCGACGGCGGCCCGCTCTCCTTCCCTCCTTGCGGCACCGCGCGAGCAGCGCCGAGCGCGCCTCGTGCCGCCCGTCCTCGCGAGCGGACCCGCCCCGCCGTCCGGGCCGCGGCGCGCGCCCCGGCGCCGGCGCGCGTCGGCCGGCCCACCGGCCGCCCGGCCGCGGTGTCCGCCGCCCGCCGTCGTCAGCGCCGGTATGTGTCGTCGACATCCGCGTCCGCACGTCCTTCCAACAGCTCCGTCCAGAACGCGTCGAAGTCCGCGTAGTCGGCCGGCTGGCGGCTGAACCGCATGCCGTAGCCGGCCGGGTAGACGACGGCGTCCGCGAGCCGGGGCAGCCGCCCCTGCTCCGCGAGTCCGTCGATGACCGCCGCGCGGGACTCCGGCGTCGTCAGGTCCTGCTCGTCCAGTCCTGACCCGACGTCCGACTGGATGAAGTCGCTGACCACCAGGATGTGGAACGCCTCGCCGTCCCCCGGGGCGGAGCCGGCGACGCGGTTCAGCGCGCCGAGCACGTCGGAGCCCGGCTGGGTCGTCCTGGCACATTCGAGGAGCTCCGTCGCGACGCCCTCGGCCACGGCCCGCTGGGCGGCCCGCACCCCCTCCCGGTCGAGCGTGGGATCCCCTTCGGGATCCAGCTCGACCTCCTCGGCCTGGCACGAGGAGAACTGGGAAGCGCTGGTGATGGGGGCGAAGGCCAGCGTGCGGCACTCCAGGTCGCTCAGGAAGTCGGGCAGCGTGGAGTGCAGCTTGGCCTCCGCGTCGAACCCCTCCGGGGCCGGATCCCCGGAGCCCGAGCCGTCGACCACCACGGCGCAGGCGGCCGAGTAGCGGTCGACGTTGGTGCCGAGCGCCTCGCCGATCGCGCCGCAGCCCGTGGTGGCCGCGATCAGCACCGCGGCCAGTGTCACGGCCGGCAGCGTGGCCCCGAGGGCCCGCCCGCCGGGCCCGGTGTGGTGCGCCGCCATCTCACCGACCTCCCCTCGTGCGCCCGGCCGTTGGCCGGGTGTCCAGGATCTCCAGGGCCCGGGCCGTGACCGAGGTCCTGCCGGTGGCAGGCTCGACCAGCCAGCTGTCCGACTCTCGCCAGGACACGTCGAGTTCGAGCCGTGCCGGCGCCCAGTGCGCCAGGTGCGCGGGCGCCGGATCGGGCACGTCGCGGTGGTACCGCCGTACCGCGTCCCAGTAGCAGGAGATCACCTGGTTGGCGCGCTCCGTGACGGCGACGGCCCGGCACCGGCAGACATCGGCCTTGGCGCGCCACTCGCCCACCCGCTCGCCGAACCGCGCCAGCGCGGCGGGCGCCGGCCGGCTCCGTCCGTCGTACTGCTCCACCACGTGAACGGCCTGGTATCTGATGCCGGTTATCAGCCGCCGCTCCCGGTCGAGCATCCGGGACCGCAACTGCTCGACGGCCCGGTCCGCGGTGGCCCGCTGCTCCCGGACGAACGCGGTCACGACCGTGCCAGGACCCAGCGGTATGTCGGTGGGCGGCGGCACGTGCGGGAGGCCCCCGCGGCCGTCCCGCCAGCCCCGGATCCGCGCGGCCCAGAGCGCCGTTCGCGGTGGTGCCGCGTGTCGGACGACACGATTGACGTTCTCTGTTCTGATCACGCTCGCTCATTCCTCCGTTTCGGTCAGGTCGCGACCGACTGCGCGTGGCGATCCCGTCTCGCGTTTTCCGAACCCCATGATTCGACCCCGTGATTCGACCCCGTGATTCGACCCCGTGATTCGACCGGGGAGTTGAAAAAGGGGAGAACGCGTTTCCTGTCGAAAGCCTTAGCAGGCTCGGGAGAGTCGTGCTGGAAAGAGACCCGAAGGGCCCGGAAAACGCCCCGGGTTCACCCGGAACCCGCCCGCGGGCCACCGGATCGCGCGGTCGGCGGGAGCCCGACGATCGCGGCGCGGCCCGCCGCCCTCTCCTGTCCTGCCGACGACACGTCTACTGTTGTCCGTATGGGTGCGGATATCGCGGCGAGCTCGCCCTCTCACGCCGAACTCCTGGCAGATTTACGGTCATTACGCCGTCCCGGACTGGCCGGCCTGCGCACCGTCCCCGTGCCGGCCCTGCGGAGGGCCGCGCTCTCCTGCGGCTTCTGCGCCGACTCCGACGACGTGCCGGCCGGCGTCGAGGCCCTGCTCCGCCAAGCCGTCCTGAGACTCGGCGAGCGCGACGCCCTCGGGCTCGCCGCGGCCCGCAGCTTCGGCCTGGTGCCCGGCGGCCGGGGCGCCGCGGCGCAGGACCGCCGGAAGGCCGCGGCCCTGGTGTACGGAGTCAGCACCGAGACGTTCCGCAAGCGGCAGGAGGGCCAGGTCCTCGACCAGCTCGCCGAGGCCGTGCTCGCGCTGTGCCGGGAGACCGCCCGCCGGCCGGCGGGCCCGGCCGGGGACGCGGCCGCCGCCGTCCCGGGCGGCACCCCGCCGCGGGTCGAGCCGGCGCCGCCCACCCGCATCGAGACCACCGTGGCGGACGCGCCCGCGCCGTTCGTGCTGCACGTCTCCCCGGTCGACCTGCTGCGCAACATCGACATCCTGGTCTCCTCGGAGAACGTCTACCTGGAGATGGCCAAGACCTTCGGGCCCACGCTCTCCGGCGCGCTGCGCCGGGCCGGCGCCGTCCGGGACGCCGCCGGCCAACTGGTGGACGACGTGCTCGCCGACGAACTCGCCGCCTGGGTACGGGAACACGGCCGGCCAGGGCTGCCGGTCCGCCCCGGCACGGTCGCGGCCACCTCGTCCGGCGCCATGCGCGCGCACGGCATCCGCCGGATCTACCACGCGGCCGTCGCGGTGCCGTTCGCCGACCGGGACGGCTACGAGGTGGCGCCCGGGGACATCGCCAGGGCCGTGCGCGAGGCGTTCGCGCTGGCCAGGGCCGAGCGCGACGCGTTCGACCCGCCGCTGTCCTCCATCTGCTTCCCGCTGATGGGCGCCGGGCGCGCCCGTCTCGCGCCCGAGGTCAGCGCCAGCTGGATCGGCTGGGCGGTCCACGAGGAGCTGCTCCGCGACCCGGACTGGACGGTGCACATGGTCGTCAAGAACCGGGCCACGGCCGAGGCCATAGCCGATCTCGGCCGCCCTCGCCCGGGCGGTCACTGACGCCAACTCGGGCCTCTCAGCCGGATACCGGCCTCGCGCAACCGCCGCTCCAGCGCGGAGAGCTCGCCGCGCCCCGGCACCCCGTACAGCAGGACCCCGCCGGCCGGGGGCCAGGCCACCTGCAGCCTGGGCCCGGCGGCGGTGCGCGCGAGGTGCGGCCCGTACCGCTGCCGGCCGAGCTCGGTCAGGGGGCGCAGCCGCTGGTTGGCCGAGCCGCGCCACACCAGGTCCGTCGGCTCCGCGGCCACGTAGCGGCCGCTGATGAGCGCGTCCGCGTGCCGCAGGGCCTCCCGCAGCCCCGGCTCGGGCGCCAGCTCGGCCTCGGTCAGACCGGTGTAGACGAGGATGTCGACACGGCGCCCCCCGGCGCCCGCCTCCCGCCGCAGCTCGGCTGCGCCTGCCAGCAGCCGGGCGAGAGCCACCGGCTGGGCCAGCGGCTCGCCGCCGCTGACGGTGAGACCGTCGGCGCCGGCCGCCAGCGCCGCCCGCCACTCGTCGAGCAGTTGCGGCAGGCCGACCGCCCGCCCGCCCGCCGGGTCCCAGGTGTGCCGGGACATGCAGCCGGGGCAGGCCAACGGGCAGCCCTGGAACCAGATGCCGAGCCGCCGGCCGGGGCCGAGCGTCGTCACCGGGAAGTGGGTGCCGCTGATCCGCGCCGCCGCACCGACCTCGCCCGGTGGGTCGGGCGTTTCGTCAACCATCGGGATCCCTCCCTGCCGAATCGCGGAATCGGTGCCCGGCCAACGCGAATTCCATCCGGGCCCACCCGGAAATCCGACGGATTCCGCCCGGAAAAGAACCCGAGGCCGACCGTGTTCGCCCATTCGCGGCACGGCGCGTTTCGCTAGAATTCAACTCGCCTGTTTCCGAGGGGAATTACGGTGATCGCCATGACCGATCCCGAAGGGTCGGCGGCGGACGGCGGATCGCGCGGGCCGGGACGGCCGCAGGAACCGCCGCCGCCCACCGAGTACGAGCCGTGGCCGGAAGCCGGGGGCATACCGGCCACCGAGGCGGAGACCGAGAGCGGGACCGGGGGCCCGGCAGCCGCCGGCCGCGGCGACACGTCCCGACTCCCGCCGCCGCTGCGGGCCCGATTCCGGCTCAGGGAACTGCTGCGCCGCCCGGAACGACCCGACCAGGCCGCCGTCTACCGGGTCCTGGACGACACCGGCGGCCACGTCGTCAAGTGGTACGACCGCGGCCGGGCGGGCAACCCCCGGGTCCGCGAGATCCTCAGCAGCCGACGACTCCCGAACGTCGTCCGGCTGACCGAGACCGGCCGGATCGGCGGCCACCCCTACGAGGTGGCCCCGTCCTACGGCGACACCGACCTCGCCCAGTACCTGCGGGACCATCCGGGGCCCGCCGACCCGCGGCTGGTGCGCGCCGTCGTCACCCAGCTGCACGCCGCCCTGACCGCCGTGCACCGGCTCGGCATCGTGCACCGCGACGTCAGCCCCGCCAACATCGTGCTCGGCTCCCTCGACCCGGCGGACCCCGAACTGACCCTCGTCGACTTCTCCATCGCCGAGTACGCCCCCGAGGAGCGGCTCGCCGACCGGGACGCCTGGGCGGGCACGCCGCTCTACCTCTCCCCGCAGGCCGTGGCGCGCCGGCAGGTGATCCACCCACAGGCCGACTGGTGGGCCCTCGGGATGATCGTCGCCGAGCTGGCCGGCGGCCGGCACCCCATCCGGCACAGCCACTCGGGCTACGTGGGCCTCGAACTGTCCTCCGGACCGCCCGACCTGTCCCTGGTCGCCGACCCCCGGCTGCTGTCGCTCTGCCGTGGGCTGCTCACCCGGGACCCGGACCGGCGCTGGGGCTCGGCGCAGGTCGCGGAGTGGCTGGCCGGCGGTTCGCCCCCGGTCGCCCCGGCCGACTGGCCGTCCCCGGCCGCGCCCGACGGCCGGGACCTCCGGGCGTTCCCCTTCATGGGACAGGAGTTCACCGACCCGGTGCCGCTCGGCATGGCCTTCGACGGCTACTGGCGGCAGATGGAGCGCGCCCTGGCCCATGGCCGCGGCCGTGGCGCGTTCACCGACTGGCTACGGCAGTTCCTCGCCGCGCCCCGCTACGACCAGGCCGCCAGGGACGAACTCGCCGCGCTCATCGAGCTGCTCCAGCGCCGGCCGGGACCGGCCACCCTGGTGCGGCTGCTGTCCTGGCTCGCGCCGCCGCTCGAACCGGCCTTCCGCGGCGAGCCGGTCGACCCGGCCCACGGCCTCGCCGACCTGGCCGCCCGCGCCGAGCACGACCAGCGGGCGCTCGCCATCGTCGAGGACCTGGCCGGGCACGAGATCCTGCCGCTGCTCGACGCCCGCCCCGGCGGCGAGGGGCTGGCCGGGATCCACCGGGACTGGCAGGCGGCGCGGCGCCGCTGGCAGCCGGGCGTCGAGGCCCTGTGCGCGGAGTTCCCCGCGCTGCGCCGGCGCATCCGCGACCACCCCGAGCTCACCGCCCGCGACGGGCGCCTGACGGCCCAGCTGCTGCACATCGCCGCGGCCCCCGAGCGCTGCCGGGACGTGCTCGACGACCACGTCTCCCGACGTCTGCGGTCGCTGCCCGAGCCCGTCGACTGGTACCGCTGGCTGACCGGCGACCGGCGGGATCCGCTGCGGCTGCTGCTCGCCGACCGGCTCGCCGGCCTGGCGGAGGAGGAGTCCCACCGGTCCCGTGCCGACCGGCTCAGGGAGCACGAGGCGCGCCGGATGGACGCGGCGGCGGCCTGGCTCGGCGTCCAGGAGCTGCCCGCCACGCTGGGCTGGGCGGTCGGCGGCGCGGGCGCCGTGACGCTCCCCTGGATCCTCCTGGTCGGTCTTGCCGACGTCGCGAACCTGGCCCCCCAGGCCACGGTGGTCACCGCCTGGGGCTACGCGGTGCCCGCCGCGGCGGCGACGTTCGCCCTGGAGCTCTGGGCCGCCTACCGCGTCGGCTACCTGTTCTACCACCCGGAGAACTCGCTGGCCGGGCTGGTGATCCGCCAGGCCGGACGGGCCGCGAGGCCCGTGCTCCGGCACCGGGTGCTCGGCACCCTGGCCGTCGCGGCCGTGGTCGGCCTGCTGCTGGCCACCCTCGTCCTCGTCGCCTGGGCCTGGCCGGCGGGGACCGTGCTCGCGGTGGCCTGGTGGACCTGGCGGCGACACCGGGCGTGGCCCCTCAGGCGCCCCGGCGCGCCGGCCGGCCCCACGCTCGGCAACCGCCCGGCCAGCCCGACAGGAGAGATCCCATGAGCAGCGGATACGCGGTTCCCGACGTGACGTTCGTCGCCCCCGACGTCCAGTTCCCCGCCGTCCAGGCGCCCTCCCTCGACCTCGTCGACCTGCCGTCCGCCGACGTGATCACCGATCAGGTGCTGGACGTGCTGGGGACGGCCGTACTCGGCCTCGGGGCGCTCAGCGGGGCGCTGCTGGCGGCCCGGGCGGCCATGGCCGGCACCCGGCTGCTGGCCAACGCGGCGGTCCGGGCCGCCGACGCCCAGTGCCTGCGGGGCGAGGAGCTGCGCCGCGCCCGGGCGTCCCGGGACCTCTGGCGGGACGCCGCCTTCGCGGTCTGCCGGGCCAACGCCAGGATCGACGCGCTGCGCGCCCGGATCGACCGCGACGGGCCGGCCGGCGGCCCGGGGCCCGACGGCCGGGGCCCGGCACCGCTGCCGGAACTGCCGCCCGCCCTCGACCCGGTGGGGCTGCGCCTCGACGACGTGCACCGCTGGCTCGGCGACACCGACCGGGCCGTCCGGCTGGTGGAGGCCGAGCTCGCCCGGCGCACCATGGCCGCGGCCGCCGCCGCGATGGGCGCGCGCGCCGGGGACGAGGCGGCCGCCCGCCGGGCGGCCCGGCTCAGGGCGCGCCGCGAGCGCGCCCTGGCCGGCTACGCCGGGGCCGATACCGAGACGGCGGCCGGCGCGGCGCTGCCCGCGTACACCACCCCGCTGCCGGACGCCGGCGCGCTCGGCGAGGAGCGGGCCATGGAGCTGGGCGCCGAGCTGCTCGCCGGCCTCGACCCGGCGGTTCCGGTGGCCGAGTGCGTCGCGATCCAGCGGGCCGTCGGGCACGCCGTGGAGTTGGCCGGAGCCCGGCCGGCCGCCGCGGCCCGCCATCTCTCCGAGGCCCGCGAGCTGGCCTTCGCCGCCAACTGGCGGGCGGCCGACCGGCGGGAGACCGCCGAGTGGGCCGCCCAGCAACTCCGGTTCCTGCGGCAGCCGTTGCCCGAGGGCATCGACCCGCGGCCCGAGCCGGGGCCGGAACTCGCCGCACTGGAACGGATCCTGGCGACCGGCGAGGCCCCGGACCCGCGGCAGCGGGCGGAGATCAGCGCCCGGGTCGCCGCCCGCGAGGCCGCGCTCCAACGCGCCTACGTCTCCCAACTGCTGCGCAGGGAGCTGGCGGCACTGGCCACCGGGTCGCGGCCGAGGACGCGGCAGGCCGCGCCCGGCGTCGAGCACATCGAGTGGGTGCCACCCGGCTGGGGAACCGAGCACTGGCTGCGCTTCGCCCTGGACACCGGGAGCACCCTGCGGGTCCAGACCGTGCACCGGGCCCGGGCCGCGCACGAGGACACCAGGGAGGCCAGGGAGCTGGACCGGCGGCGTTGTCACGAGGCGGGTCAGCACGTCGCCCGGCTGGCCGAGGCCGCCGCCGAGGCCGGGCTCTCGCTCGACCTCGTGTTCGACGGGGGCCAGGTCACCGCCGACACCGGCCGGGACCACGCCCCCGCCGCCGACCGGCGCCCGGACGACCACGAGCCCCGGGCCCGCCGACACCACCCGGGGGAGCAGCGCCCATGAGCCCGCACCTGCCGGGCCCCGAGGAGACCGCGGGCCTGGAGATCCCGGCCTTCGCCCAGGAGTTGGTCGGCACCCTGAGCGTGCACGCGCAGTACGTACTGCACGGCAACGTCAGGGACGACTACCTCGTCAGCCGGCATGGCCAGGACCGCTACTTCAGCCTGGCCGGCCTGGTCTGGCACACCCTGCGGCTCCGCGGCTTCGACGCCCTGGTGCGCTACGACGTCGTGGACGGCTTCACCGTGCACCCCGCCGACGCACTGCCGAACGTCGAACGACTGCTCGGCCGGGGCATGGTCGGCCGTCGCTTCCGCGGTCGGCTGCTGCGAGCCGACCAGCCCGCGCTGCTGGACCTCGAACCGTTGCTGCGCGCCGTCGCCACCGGGCTCGAACCTCCGCGGCGGCCCAGACCGGGCGCGGACCGGGGGGAGTTCGGCGCGGGACCCGTCGAGCAGGAGAGCCCACAGCGGCTGGCCCTGCTGATCGACTACGCGGCGCGCATCCCCACCGAGGTCAACCGGCTCAGCGAGCGGGAGCGCGACTTCTTCCTCGGCTGCCTCAAGCTGGCTGACGACGTGGAGCCGATCCTCCACCACCGCACCGGGCGCACCCTGTTCAACCCCATCATCTGGCTGGCGGACGGTGAGCGCGACCTGCCCACCTGGCTGGTCTCCGGCAGCGATCGGATCCGCACCATAGGCGTGCCGCTGCCCGACATGGAGGACCGCCGGCGCATGGCCCGCCTGCAGGCCGCCGAACACGCCCAGAGCGCGGCGACGGTACCGCTCGGGACCGGTCTCTCGCTGCTGAAGAACGGCGAGCCGCCGCCGGCCGCCCACCAGGCCGACCGGGAGACCCGGGAGTTCGCCAGGGCCGCCGCCGGGCTCACACTGCGCGCCATGCGGGACGCCGTCCGGCTGGCCGCCGACCGTCGACTGCCGTTCGCCAGGATGCCCGACGCCGTCCGCATCTACCGGCTCGGCGTCGAGGACAACCCGTGGCGCCGGGGCCACATCAGGCACCAGATCCGGGAGGGCGAGGCGTACATCCGCGCCCGGGTCAGGGGCCAGGCGCCGGCGATCGGCAAGACCATGGACATCCTCAAGCGCGCCGCGCTCGGCCTCTCCGGTGCCCAGGCCGCGCACCCCGGACACCGGCCACGCGGCGTGTTGTTCTTCGCCGGGCCCACCGGCACCGGCAAGACCGAGTTGGCCAAGTCGGTGGCCACCGTCCTCTTCGGGCGCGAGGACGCGTATCTCCGCTTCGACATGAGCGAGTTCTCCGCCCCGCACTCCGCCGACCGCCTGGTGGGCGCGCCGCCCGGCTACGTGGGCTACGAGGCGGGCGGCGAGCTGACCAGCGCGGTGCGCACCGACCCCTTCCGGGTGGTGCTCTTCGACGAGATCGAGAAGGCGGACAAGGGGGTGCTCGACAAGTTCCTCCAAGTACTGGAGGACGGCCGGCTCACCGACGGCCAGGGCATCACCACCTACTTCAGCGAGTGCGTGCTGATCTTCACCTCCAACCTCGGGGTGATGACCGAGGACCCGGCGACGGGCCTGAAGCGGCGGGTGGTCGAGCCGGGCACGGACTACCAGGAGCTGGAGGCCACGGTGCGCGCCCAGGTGGAGCGGCACTTCGTCGAGGTGGTGGGCCGGCCCGAGCTGATGAACCGGCTGGGCGGGAACATCGTGGTGTTCGACTTCATCGGCGCCGAGGTGGCGCGGTCCATCTTCGACCTCCAGGTGGACAACATCAGCTCGCTGATGCGGCGGGACCAGCGGCTGCACCTGCGGCTGACCGAGGCAGCCACCGAGTGGCTGGCCGAGCGCTGCACCGCCGACCTGGACAACGGCGGCCGGGGCATCGGCAACGCCCTGGAGACGATGCTGATCAACCCGCTGGCACGGGCCCTGTTCGAGGAGGGGACGCTGCCCGAGGACACCGTGGTCACCGTCGACACGGTGGGGCAGCAGCCGGACGGCACCGTGCGGCTCGGCCTCGACATCGCCCGACAGCCCGAGCGGAGCGCCGGATCGTGACCGAAGAACACCCCGTCGACGCCGATGACTGGGCCGACTGGGACGATCCGGACCTGGACCGCGGCCGCGACGACGCGTTCGCCGACGACGCGTTCGCCGGCGAATCCGGGGCGGAGCCCGCGGCGGTGCCCGAGACGGCGTCGGAACCGCCGCCGGAGCGGGCCGAGGAGGCCGGGGCCCGCTGCTGGAACTGCGGCGAGCCCGTCGCCGGCCGGGCCCCGGACTGCCCCTCCTGCCTGAGCCCCCGCACCCACCTCGAACTGCGACTCGACACCCCCTGCCTGCGGGTGACGGCCGGGCCGGGGCGGCCGCTGCGGCTCGGGCGCGACCCGGAGTGGGCGCCGGCCACCGCCGCCCCGCTCGGCGGATCACCGGGCGTCTCCCGCCGGCACGCCACGATCACGGTGGAGCGGGACGGCACCGCCTGGGTGACCGAGGAGGCCGCCGGCAGCCTCAACGGCACCTGGGTGAACGGCCGCCGCGTCGAGCCGGCCGGGCGCCACCCGCTGCGCGGCGGAGACGAACTCGCGCTGGGCCGGCGGGTGCGCGGCACCGTGTGGCTCCACCGGCCGCCGCAGTAGCCGCGGCACAGGGCCGGCCCCGTGCCGGCCCCGGCCGGCTCAGAGCGGCGCCTCGGGTGGCGCGATCGCGGCCCGCAGGCCCGCCAGCAGCCGGTTGGCCTCCCGCCGGCCGGCCTCGGTGCCCAGGTCGAAGGAGTACTCGGGATCGGCCTTCAGCGCCGCCTCGCTGCGGCGGTCGCCGAACAACACGTACGCCAGGCGTGGCCGGTGACGGCGTGACTGCCAGACCATCCCCTGCGCCCAGTCGGCGTCCCGGCGCAGCGCCTGCGCCCAGTGCCTGGTCTGCGCGTAGCCGGCGCCCTCCGTCTCCAGCAGCCAGGAGTCCTGGAAGACCGCGGCCAGGTCCTCCTCGGTGACCAGCGCGACGAGTTCGAGCGGCGCCGAGGTGGTCAGCCGGGACAGCGAGTAGCGGGCCGCCTGCGCCCGGGGGATCAGCCGGGCGTTGGCGAGTGGGTCGAACTCCACGGAGCGCAGGAAGACCTCGGCCAGCGCGGTGGCCGGCTCCTCCGCGACGTAGAGGTAGGGGAACGGGTCGTCGGCCGTCCCGTCGAAGCGGCTGCCCCCGAAGTGCGGGTGAGCGGCCACCGGGTTGAAGCCGGTGACGGGGTGCTCGGTGCGGTGGCAGCGCCACAGCGCGGTGTCGGCGTCGAGGGTCAGCCGGTGCGGGATCAGTCCGGGCGGGGGCGGGAAGGCAGGCATCAGTCCCCCTCCACCAGCGCCCGGGCCGCGGCCGTGAGCAACTCGTCCGGAACCCGCCCGATGAGGCTGGCCGGCGGGCCCGCGAGCCAGCGGTTGCCGGCGAGCCACCAGTCGGCCGCACCCCACGGGTCCTGGTCGGCCAGCAGCAGCCGGTTGATCCGGGCGACGACGGCGAACGGGCCGCCGTCGTCCGGATCGAACTGGAAGTCGGGGTAACGGGGGCCGCGCTCGGGGTCGTTCAGCCGGATCAACCCCGCCGCCAGCGGATCCACGGCGACGCGGGGATCGAGCTCGGCGGCGGACCGGGAGGGCGCGGCGAGCAGCCGCCGCCGCACCGCGGCGATGACCTCCCCCGGGTCGGCGCCTTCCTGCTCCCCGTGTCCGAGCGAGGCCAGCAGGCGCGGCAACAGAGTCCCGGCCCGCTCCGGCGCGGAGCCGGGCCCGGCCGGGCTCAGCCGGAGCTGGTCGACCGCGGCCTCCCGCACCGGGTCACCGTCGGGCAGCGGCATCAGCGCCCGCCTGACCAGGAGCAAAGCGCGGCGCGCGGCGGTCCCGTCCCCGCCGGACTCGGACAGCGCCCGCACCGCCGCGAGGAGTTGGTCGAACTGGCCTTCCGTCAGCTCGCCACGGATCCGGTGCACGTGCCGGTCGATGAGATCGAGCAGCGCGTCGGCGTTCATCCCTCTGCCCTCCCGTCCCGTGCCTTCCCCGTGCCCTCCGTCGGGCCGAACGGGCGTGGGCTGCCCTGGTGGATGAAGGCCGCCCAGGCCGGAATCCGGCCGAGCGACGGCCGTCGCACCTCGCGCCGCAGCTCCGGACTCAGCCCGGGCGGGGCCTGTCGCGCCGGGTCCAGCATCCACAGCTGGGCGGCGCGCAGCGCGTCGGCGGGTGCCAGTGAGCCGGCCGTCAGGTGGTGGTGGAACACCGCCATCAGCAGCGCCGACACCCCATCCCGGGTCCTCCACCGGGTACCGACCACGTCCGCCGCGCCGCGTGCCACGAACGCGGTGGTCAGGGTGAGCGCCTCGTCGTGGTCCCGCTGACTCAGATCGGTCTCGCAGGCGCTGAGCACCACCAGCGGACCCCGCTCGCCGGGGCCCGGACCGCCCGGCCGGTCCAGGATGCGGGTGACACTCAGCGTGCCGGGACCGTCCGGTGACTCCGCCAGGTCGAGCGCCGAGACGGTCGGCCGGGGGCCCGCCGCGCCGTGCGAGGCGATGTGCAGCAGGGAGGCCGCTTCGTCCCCCGCCGCGCCGGGCAGCACGCCGAGCAGCTCGTCCGGGGTGCCGGGGCCCCGCACCCGCACCGTCTCGTCAAGGAACTCCCCGTACAGCAGCGCCTCTTCGTAGCAGGTCCGGCGCAACGTGCTGATCTCCTCGGCCGCCCAGAGCAGGTCGAGTCGCGGGTCGGCGACCAGCACCACGCGGTCCCGCAGGGGCAGCCGCCCGCGGCGCGCCGCGTCGAGGAACTGGCCGCCCGAGGACGCGTAGGAGAAGACGGCACGCCCGACCGCGAAGCCGGACGGCAGCCGGGCCCCGTGCCAGGGGACCACGCCGAGGTTGCCGCAGGGCACGAGCACGACGCGGGGCGGCGCGTCCCGCGGCCCGAGCCGGTCGAGCAGCGGCCCGACGACGGCGCGCCCCGCCCAGGAGCACAGCTCGTCGAGGGCGGCCTCCCACCGCTCCTCGGCGTCGGGTCCCGGCCGGGTGGAGCGGCGCTCACCGGCGCGCAGGTAGTCCTCCAGCGGGCCGCGGGCGATCCGGCTCAGCCCGGGCAGCCGAAGCACCGGGTCGCCGCCGGTCCGGTCCAGCACCAGCGCGGCGCCGTCCGCGTCGCCGTCGCCGGGGATCAGGTAGACCAGCGCGTCGGCGCCGCAGTCGGCGAGGCCGGCGAGGAGTTCGGGAACGCCGGGCATGGACAGCAGCGGACGCCGGCCGTCCCCGCCCTGACGCAGCGCGTCCAGGGCCCGCCGGCGGAGGGTGCTGGGGATGGCCGAGTTGCCGTCGACATCGGCCAGCAGCGCGTTGACCGTGTGCTGCGGGCCCTCGGCTCCCGCCGGGCCGCCGGGCCACGGGCCACCCTCGGGCACGGCCCGCCGCCACTGCTCGGCCAGTTCGCGGTGGCCGAGGGCGGCCAGCTGCTCCGGGACCCCCGACGAGGCGGCCGCGGCCCGCAGCACCAGCGCGCGGCCGGCCTCCAGCGCCGCGACCGCCGCCTCGACGTCCCCCTCGTCCACCGCCCAGGCGGCGATGCGCAGCGCCCGGCTGGCGGCGTCCCTGGCCACCTGGAGCCCGTGCTCGGCCCCCAGCTGCATCAGCACGTCCTCGCCCACGACGCGCAGCGCGTCGAGGCCGGTGGCGATCGCGTTCCGACGGTCGTCGAGCGTCGGGTCGCCGCGGGTGCCGTACGCCTCCGCCAACTGCCACAGCACCTGGCCGGTGCTCCACAGGTCGCCGTCCTCGGCGAGCGCCGCTCTGCCCATTTCCAACTCACTGATCATGTCGTCGAGATGGGCCCGGTCACCGGTCAGCTCGTACGCGGACGACAGGGCGAGCGCGAGGAGCGCACGGGCGACCGCACGCTGGTTCGCCGCCAACGACGCGCCGTCCAGCCCCGGGCGGAAGCGCTCGATCACCCCGACGAGCCGCTTCGGGTCACGCTCCAACTGCGCCGTGAACGCCAACAGGGGGAGAAGCATCATCGTCGGCAACGCGCGCAGCGTCGGCGGCAACGCGTCGTTCCCCTCCAGCAACCGTTCGAGGTGGAAGACGGCGCGTCGCACATCGGTGACCTGGCCGAGCACACTGGCCCGGGTGAGATGGGCCAGCGCGAGCAGGTAGCCGGCCTGGAAGGACAACACAGGCGGCAGCCCCGTCTCCTCCACGACGGGAAGCAGCTCGTGGATCACCTCGTCGATCTTCTCCACGTCCGCCCGGGCGCCGGACAGCCCGGCCAGCTGGAGGAAGAGGTGCGACAACCGGGCGGACAGGAGAAGCTCCCCCGCCGGGGCGTCGAGGAGCGCGGCCACATCGTCCGACGGCCCGGGAGCGAGTTCGGCCAACCTCCGCAGCGCCGCCTCGGTGTCCTGGAGGTTGCCGCCCCTGGTGAGCTTGGTGAGCATCGGCAACGCGGCGATTCCCGCCCGGGCCAGCTCCACGAGTTCGTGGTCGGGCGGCAGGGTCTCGGCCCCCCGGCGCAGCTGTGCCATGCTGTCGACGGCGTGCTCGGCCTGTCCCGTCCGCACCGCGAGGAGCGCCTTGCCCAGGCCGCCGAGCAGTACGTCCGCCGAGGCGTCGGCGCCCTGGGTGGGTGACGCGGGCGCGGCGCCGAGGAGTTCGACGAGGTGGCCCAGCTGGTCCGTCCCGATGAGTCCCGGCGTCTGGGTCTCGACCCCCAGCAACATGGCCGCCGTCTCCCGTTTCGCCTTCTCCTCGCTCGCCGGGTCGGACCGCGCGGGCAGTTCGTCGGCGGGCGCCGGCGGAGGTTCCGTGGGCCCGGTGCCCCGTGTCGGCAGCATCGTGCGCATGGTCCGCAGCAGCGCCAGCGTCTGCTCGGCGTCGGGCACCCGATCGCGCTGCTCGGTCAGGGTCTGCTCGAAGAACCCCAGCATCTCCTGGTAGTCGCCGCCGGTCGCCAGCCGGTGGAACGTGGCCAGCACGGACTCCAGTCGGGACAGTTCGGGATCCAGCGGGCTCGGCGGCAGCGTCGCCCGCAGCTCGGCCAGTACTTCCCTCGCCTCGGCCATCTCGGCCAGCAGCCGCGCGTCGTTCATGGGATTCCGCATCGACCAGTCGATGATCTGGTCGAAGCCGGGCCGCTCGCCGTTCGGTCCCCACTGGGGCATCGGGCTCAGCAGCAGCGCCAGCGTCAGCCGGACCCGGAACCGGTCCTCGGGCCCGAGTCCGGCTGCTCCGCGCACCGCGCGGAGCAGCCGGATCCCCTCCTCCCGGTCCCCGGCCGAGTCCGCCCCCCGCAGGTAGCGCTTGCCGTACAGGCAGCCGAGCCGAGCCCGGAGCGTCGCCGCCTCGGGATCGTCCGGCGCCCGTCGCGCTTCGGCCTCCGCCAGCTCCCGGATGGTCGAATCCAGGATCCCGGGATCGGTGGCACCGGGTGCCGGAGGCACCCCCGACGCGGCCGCGACGTTCGACCTCGTCGGGAGCCTGGGCAGCAAGCCGTCGGCTCTCCGCAGCGCTTCCTCGACCCCCGCCATGGCCCCTCCTCCGGACAGTGCCCTCCCGTTCATCTTGGGGGTCCTGGGTCACGGCGGAAGGCGGCAACGGGCGTTCGGACAGAAAATGACCTGTCTATGCCCAGCCCGGCGCTATGAGCGGCGTGCCGAACGCGGTTTGAATGGACAGGGAGGACGTCGGAGGAGGGGACGTGGACGGGACGGTGGAATCCCTGCTGGTCACGGGGATCGCGGTGCTCGGCACGCTGATCTCCGCCGTGTTGACCCAGCGACAGGCCAACCGTTCGCTCAGCCAGGAGCTCAACCGACTCGACCGGTGGCGCACCGACGACCGGGAGGAGCAGGAGAAGCGCGACACCGTGCTGGTGCACCGCGCCGTCTACACCGCACTGAACACCGCCGCCCGGCGCTATCTGGCCGCGCTGACCGACCAGTTGCACGCGCTCGGCCTCGGGACGGGGATCGAGGCGGCCACCGCCGAGCTCCACCGGGCCCGCGCCGCCCACGCCGACTGCTATGCCGAATGCCAACTCGTCGCGCTCGACCCTGTGTTGGCGGCGGCCCGAACCGTGAACCACGGGCTCAACCACACCTACGGGATACTGATGCGCCTCACCAACGGAACGCCGGGCCCGACCGACTCGACGGACGCGGCCCAGGCCAGGATCACCGACCTGTGGAGCGCCGGCCTGCCCGAACTGCGGGAGCGGATGCGGCTGGATCTCGACCTCCCCACCACCCCGCGGATCTCCGGCCGATGACGAGCCCGCAGCACGATGGTGAGGTCGCGGCGCTCCGCGCCTGGGCGGCCGTCGCCGTCCGTCAGGCGCAACAGCTGTGGCCGCACGCGCGGAAGAACCCGCGGATGGCCGTGGTGCGGTTCGGGATCGAGCATCTGGCCACCGTCGAACGGCTGTTACCGGCGGAGGACCCGGTCCGGGCGACCGTCGTGCCCTGGCTCGGGCTGCTGATGAAGGCGTGGGTCGAGGGCCAGCCGCAGGCCGATCCCGGGGAGCTGGCGGCCGCCCTCGACCATCTGCGGTGGACCGACCGCGCCAGGCCGTTGAACGACCGGCTCGCCATGCGGGCCAGGACCGAGCTGACCGGACTGCTCGTCCCGGCCGAGATCCCCTCGGAGGCGCGCGACGGCTCCGGGCCGCCGGAGCTGGTCGAGTCCCTGCGGGCGCGGCTGACGGAGGCCCTGAACGTGCTCGCGCGTATCGTCGCCGGCGACCTGGCGATGCGGGAGACGGTGCTGCCGGCCATGGAGCGCGTCGCCGCGCAGCTGTCCTCCCTCCCGGGCCCGCCGGAGAACAGCCCGCCGGCGCCGCCGCCCGGCGAAGCCGAGGCGGCGGCGGAGACCACGGCCCCCGCGACGCCCCGCGACGAGGTCTCGGGGGAGGCGCTGGCCGCCGCCGTGCGGGAGGTGGCGGACCTGGCGGGCCGGGACGGGGTGTGGTGCATGCGCCTGCTGGTCTGGCTGTGCCACACGGCGAACGGCACCCGGGTCACCGCGCCGGAAGCCGAGCGGGAGCTCGCCGAACTGGGGCTCGACCAGCCCGTCTTCACCCCGCTGCGCCAGCTGTTCGCAGCGCTCAGGTCGGACGGGCGGGACCCCCGGGCGCTCGCCGCGCGCGTCGGCGGCGTCGCGCGGGCCGTCAGGGAGACGCTGCTCGCCCTGCCCGTCGACGCCCCGGAGCGGATCCGCCTCGCCAAGCTGCACGCGGCCCTGCTCGTGCAGGGCAACCTCCTGATGCCCGAGACGCTGGACTTCTCCGAGGTGGACGCGGCGGCGAGCCGGCCGGAACCGGACCCCGAGGCACGTGCGGCCTGGCCCGGCGAGGTCAGCGCGGAGTGGTACCTCAACATCATGATCGACAACCTGTGGGGGGCGAACGGCGAGATCGATCACCTGGAACGGAGCGTGGCCTGGCTCCGGGACGCGATCGACGCCCTTCCCACGAAGGGGAGAAGGGCCGCGACCACCCGACGGTTCCTGTCCTACCTCCTCGCCCAGCGCCTCGTCACCGCCGGCCGGCTCGAAGGCAGCCTCCAGGACGGCGTGGCCGCCCTGACCATGGCCGAGGGGCTGTCCGCCGCCGACGAACGCGACCACATCGTGGCCGTACTGAGCCTCATCGCCGGGGACCAGGTGGCGCGCCGCGGCCTTGACCAGGCGGCGATGGCCCGCCTGACGGAGGAACAGATCGAGCGGCTGACCGACTGGTACGCCACCCCCTCGCCGGACGCCGGCGTCCGCGTCACCATCGCCGGCGGGCTCGGCCATGCCTACCGGGATCGTGCCAGCCGCACCGGAGACCCGGCCGACCGTTCCGCCGCCGCCCGCTACCTGCGGGAGGCGGTGGAGATCGACCCCGCCACGATCCCGCCCCTGTACGCCCCGTACTACCCCGTCTTCCGGGCCCAGTTGATGATCGCGCTGGCTGAGGTGGACCCCCGCCGGGAGGTCGTGGACCGCGCCGTCGCCGAGGTCCACGCGGTGATCGAGGGGGCGAGGATGTTCCGCCGCGAGGAGGGCCGGCTGCGGTTGGAGCTCGGCCGGGCCATGCTCCGCGCGATCACTCACCGTAGTGACCTCAGCCTGCTCGACCCGTGTATCGCGGAGCTGAGCCAGGCCCGCGCCCTGGTCGCCGAGGGTCACGGCCCGCCGTTACACGTCGAGGTGCTGATCGAGCTGTCCAAGGCTCACTGGACGAGCGCGATGACCGGTGGCGGGCACGCGAGCGAGGACCGGAAGGCCAGCCGTGCCCTCCGCCGCGAGGCGCTCGAGGTGATGACCATCGACGTGCTGCGGCAACTCGGCGCCGAGCACGCCCTTTCGGTGGCCAGGGCCGCGACCGGCGAGGCCCTGTGGCTGGCCCTGCGGTGCGCCGAGGACCGCCGCCCGGCCGAGGCGGTGGAGGCGCTTGAGCTGGGCCGGGCCCTGGTGCTCAGGACGGCCGCCGCCGCCCCCGGTGTGCCGCGGCTGCTGGCCGATCGGGGGCACGCCGACCTGGCCGAGGGATGGCGGGCGCAGTCACCGCGGCCTCCGCTCCGGTCGGCGAGCACCACGGAGGAGACGGCGCAGGACCCGGGACCCGGCCTGCCCGGCAGTCTGCGCCGCAGGGCGCTCGCCGCGCTGGGCGTGGGGAAAGGCGCCGGCGCCCGGGAGTTGCTCGGCACCCCCGACATCGCCACCCTGAGCGCCGCGCTGGCCGCCTCGGGGGCCGACGCCCTGGTCTACCTGGTCCCCGGCGAGGGCTTCCGCCCGCACATCCCGGGACGTGCCCTGGTGCTGCTCCCCGGGGCCGTCGAACCCACCGTGCTCGCCCTCCCGTTGCTGCTCTCCCCCGGCAGCCACCAGCTGGAGCGCTACCTCACCGCCACCGCCGAGCGCACCCGCCAGGCCGCTGCCCAGGACGCGTCGCCCGCGGCGCGCGACGCCGCCGAGGCGGAGTGGCAGGCGGCGCTCGGCGACCTGTGCGACTGGGCCTGGGCCGCCGCCGTCGGGCCGGTCCTCGACTCCCTCGAACCCCTCGGCCGGCCGCCGCGGCTCGTGCTCGTGCCCTGCGGCCCGCTCGGCGTCGTCCCCTGGCACGCGGCGCGCCAGCGCGTTCTGCTCGGGGGAGACCGGTACGCCTGCCAGGACGCGGTGATCAGCTACGCGCCCTCCGGGCGCAGTTCCTGAAGGCCGCCGCCCGCGACCGGCTGCCCACCGCCGGGCACCGGGTGTTGGTCACCGACCCGCGACTCAGCCTGGCCTGGGCGGAGATCGAGACGGAGGCACTGCGCGCGGCCTGCTACCCGGACGCCCACCGGTACGGCGAGTTCGTGGCCGCCGAGGGCGTGCCGGACGCGCCGGGAAGCTGCGAGGACCTGCTGGCCGTGCTGCCGGGCGGCGGCCGGCCGGCAGCGGTCCTGCACGTGTCCTGCCACGGCGTGGCGGGCCCGAGCCCCACCCGGTCCGCGCTCTCGCTGGCCGACGGGGAGTTGACCGTCGCCCGGATCCTGGACCACGCCGAGGCCGCGGCACCCGGTGCGGACGGCCCGCTGGTCGTGCTCAGCGCCTGCGAGACCGACCTGAGCACGGGCGACCACGACGAGGCGCTGACCCTCTCCACGGCCCTGGTCGCCCGGGGCGCGGCCGACGTGGTCGGCTCCCGCTGGGCCGTCAGGGACAGCGCGACCGCGCTGATGATGTCCGTGTTCCACGACTTCCTCACCGGCCGGGGCCTCGCCCCCGCCGACGCGCTGCGCGCCGCCCAACTGTGGATGCTCGACCCGGACCGCCGACCGCCGCCCGGCCTCGGCGACCCCCTGCGCCGCGAGGCCGCCCGCGCCGACCTCGACCGGATCCACCTGTGGGCCGCCTTCACCCACCAGGGCAACCCGGCGGCACATTGAGCTCGGCGCCGAAGGACCGTACCCGCGCTGACCGGTGGCCGGGCGGACGAGGTCCGTCCGGCCACCTTCCGCGCCGAGACTACGTCGGGACCGCCATGAGGAGCGCGAAGCGACCGGCCGGGTCGGTCCACCAGCGGCGGACGGTCAGGCCGCCTCGTTCGAGCTCGGCGGTGAGGGCGGCACGGCGGAACTTGCACGACAGCTCCGTGCGCAGGTCCTCGCCCGCGGCGAGTTCGAGCGTGAGATCCAGGTCGGGGATCTTGACGGTCTGGGTGGCGCGGGCCCGCAGCCGCATCTCGACGCGTTCGAACTCCGGGTTCCACAGGGCGACGTGGTCGAAGCGGTCGGGGTCGAAGTCGGCGCCCAGTTCGCGGTTGAGGACGCGCAGCACGTTCCGGTTGAACTCGGCGGTGACGCCGGCCGCGTCGTCGTAGGCGCGGACCAGGATCTCGGGCTCCTTGACCAGGTCGGCCCCGAGCAGCAGCACGTCGTCGCCGCTGAGCGCGCGCGACAGGGACCGGAAGAAGGCGTGCCGCTGCGGCTCGTCGAAGTTGCCGACGGTGCTGCCGAGGAAGGCCAGCAGCCGTGGGCCAGGATCCCCGGGCAGCACGAGCTCGGACTCGAAGTCGGCGACGGTGGCGGAGACCGCGAGCCCCGGGTAGTCGCGGTGGATCGCGATCCCGGCCGCTTCCAGCGCGGGGGCGCTGACGTCCAGGGGTGCGTAGCGGCGCAGCGTGCCGGCGGCGGTCAGCGCATCGAGCAGCAGCCGGGTCTTGCGGGAGGAGCCCGAACCCAGCTCGATCAGGGTCGTGGCGCGGGTCAGCGCGGCGATCTCCGGGGCGCGGCGGACCAGGATCTCCTGCTCGGCGCGCGTCAGGTAGTACTCGGGAAGGCGGGTGATCCGCTCGAACAGGTCACTGCCGCGCTCGTCGTAGAACCACTTGGGGGAGAGGCCGCGCGGCGCGCGGCCGAGCCCTTCGCGCACGTCCGCGTGGAGGGTGGTGGTGAAGTGGTCGGCGGGCAGCCGGTCGTCGAGCGTGAAGCCGTGGTCGGCCATGGGGCGTCGTTCCTTGGGATGGGGGAGCGGAGGGCGCAGGGGGGTGATCCGCACGCCGGCCGTCGTGGCCAGCAGCAGCGAGTGGTCGGGGACCTCACGCCAGTCGCCCGGCGCGTCGTCGGGTTCCGAGGCGACCAGGACCGTGGCCGGTCCGGCCCGGTACCAGAGGGTGTCCCCCCAGGCGGTCGCGGCGATCACGCGGCCGTCGGTGAGGAGGAGGTTCAACCGGGCGGTGGGCCGGGCCGCGCCGACCCGGCGGACCACCGCGGCCAGCGCGCCGGCCGGCGGTTCGCCCCGCCGCAGCCGGCGGGTGAGCAGGGCCCACAGCAGGGCCGAGTCGCTGTGCGCCTCGAGCGCGAGCGCCTCCGCGGCGGTCAGGTCGGTGGGCAGCCGGGTCCAGTCGGGGACGGCGCCGTTGTGGCTGAACAGCCAGTGCCCGTCCCGGAAGGGCGCCGCCGCCGACTCGTCCTGGGTGGTGCCTGCGGTGGCCGAGCGGACCGCGGCGAGCACGGCGTGGCTGCTGATCGTCCCGGCCAGCTCGGGGAAGTTGGCGTCGGCCCAGACCGGCACCGCGCGGCGGTAGCGGGCGGGCCGGGGAAGGCCGGCGTCGCCCTCGGCGGCGTCCGGCACGGCCGGGTACCAGCCGATGCCGAACCCGTCGGCGTTCACCGTGCCGTGCCGCTGCCGCGCGGGCCGCCAGGACTGCTCGTACAGGCCGCGCGCCGGCTCGGTGAGCAACCGCGCGAGCGTCACCGGCGGCCCCAGGTAGGCGAGATGACGGCACATCAGGCGCGGCCCTCCCCCGAGGCGTCCCTGGCGGTGCGGAAGCCGGCGAAGATCTGCCGCCGGACGGGGAAGTCCCAGTTGCGGAAGGTGCCGCGGCAGGCCACCGGGTCGACGGAGAAGGCGCCGCCGCGCAGCACCTTGTAGTCGGGGCCGAAGAAGACCTCGGAGTACTCCTTGTAGGGGAAGGCGGTGAATCCGAGGTAGGGGGCGAAGTCCGAGGCCGTCCACTCCCAGACGTCGCCGACCAGTTGCCGGGCGCCGCTCGGCGCGGCGCCGGCCGGATAGCCGCCGACCGGCGCGGGCTGGAGGTGGCGCTGGCCGAGGTTGGCGTGCTCGGGCCCCGGCTCCGCGTCACCCCAGGGGTAGCGGCGGGAGCGGCCGGTGGCCGGGTCGTGGCGCGCCGCCTTCTCCCACTCCGCCTCGGTCGGCAGCCGCCGTCCCGTCCACCTGGCGTACGCGTCGGCCTCGTACCAGCACACGTGCAGCACCGGCTCGTCGGGCGGGACCTCCTCGGTGACGCCGAACCGGCGGCGCAGCCACCGGTCGCCCTCCCGACGCCAGAACAGCGGCGCCTCGAGACCCGCCGTCCGCACGTGCCGCCAGCCCTCCGGGGTCCACCAGCGGGGCTCGCGATAGCCGCCGGCCGCGATGAACTCCTGGTAGGCGGCGTTGCTGACGGGCACCGTGTCCAGCCAGAACGCGGGGACGTCCACCACGTGGTGCGGGCGTTCGTTGTCCAGCGCCCACGGGTCGGTGCTGGTGCCCATCGTGAACGGGCCGCCGGGGACCAGCACCTCCCGGGGCAGCGTGGCCGCGTCGGCGGGCGCGGGCGGCGGCGCCGGCGCGTGCAGGACCGGGGCGCCCTCGCGCAGTTGCAGGGTGGCGAGCATCGTCTCGTCGTGCTGCTGCTCGTGCTGGGCGAGCATGCCGAAGACGAAACCGTCCGCCAGCAGCGGATCCGGGTTGTCGGGCGAGGTGTCGGCGCCGTCCAGCACCTCGAGGGCCGCGGCGCGGACGGCGGTCAGGTAGTCGCGGGCGGCGGCCGGCCCCAGCAACGGCAGGGCCGGCCGGTCGGCGCGTGGGTGCCGGAAGGCGTCGTAGAGCGGGTCGAGGTCGGGACGCAGCCCGGCGCGCCGACCGGCCGTGCGCACCAGCCACAGGTCCTCCTGGTTGGCGATGTGGGCCAGGTCCCACACCAGGGGCGACATCAGCCGCGAGTGCTGGGCGACGAGATCGGCGTCGGTGACCGGGTCGGTGAGGCGCAGGGTCCGGCGGCGGGCGGTCTCCAACGCGGCCCGGGCGGCGACGGACATGGTGGTGCCGTGGTGCTGGTACGTCATGGCTTGCCCTTTCGGCGGGTCACGCGCGGCTGAGCGCGTCCAACTGGTCATGGGCGGGACATCGGCCACGTTCCGGATAGCGCTCGGCGAAGACGGCCAGCGCCCGCCGCAGCGCCGCGGGGGCCCCGTGGCGCGCCAGGGCGCCGTCGGCCGCGGCGAAGCAGACACGAGCCGCCTTCGCGAGGTCCGGATCGGCGAGACCGACGCGGGCCGCCCGTCGCCAGACCTCGTCGACGGGGAAGGGCTCGCGGTCCCGGCACAGCGGCTCGGTCGCCGCCAGGGCGGCGTCGCAGGCGGCGGGGTCGTCGAGGAGGGTCGCCGCCAGGACGGTCGGCACGATCCAACCGTCGCCGTGCTGGGCGTCGACCATCCGCAACTCCAGCCAGCCACGCGGTCTGACCGGTGGGAAGAGCGTGCCGAGGTGGTAGTCGAGGTCGGCCCGCGTGGCGGTCCGGAGCCCCGGGACGCCGCGCAGCCAGGCGCGGAAGGTCAGCCCCGGCGGCGCTGACCAGTCACGGTCGTCCGCGCCGCGGACGCACATCACCCGCGCGTCGAGCGCGTAACGGCTCCAGGCGACGCGCGGGTCCCGGTGGTGGCGGGGGTGCCGGGTGCGACCGGCGTCCATCCGGGTCCAGAGGGCCTGGCGGGTGGAGAGCCATCCGGTCGGGCGGCCGTCCCGCAGGGGGGAGTTGGCGAAGGCGGCGACGAGGACGGGACCGATCCGGTGGGCGAGTTCCCAGCGGCGGCGGTAGCCGGAGAAGCCGTCGGAGTCGTCCCCGGAGTCCAGATTGACCTGCACGGAGGCGGTGCGCCGCATCATCACGCGGCCCCAGGGGCCCTCGCGGTCGAAGAAACCCTCCATGGCACGGTAGCGAGGATGGTCGAGCACCCGGGGCGGCTCGCGGTACGGGTCCAGGCCCTGGCCGACGAGCGCCAGACCGGCGCGGTCGACGGCGTCGCGCAGCGCGGCGAGATCCGCGGCCGTCGCCTCGACACACGCCGCGAGCGAGCGGGCCGGCGGCGAACTCAGCTCCACCTGGCCACCCGGCTCTCGGGTGAGCCTGCTTCCCCCGGGGAGCGCGTCCGCGGCGGCGACCGGCGCGAGGGCCGCGATCAGCCGGTCGTCGGAGACGGGGAGCCGAGGGTCCCTGCGGTCCTGGACCAGCCACTCGGTCTCCACGCCGACCCGCTCGGGCGGTCCGGTCTTGAAGCACACGCCACGCACATACGCTTCCGCCTCCTGCTCTCTGAGTTCTTCGCGCATCGACTCTGCTCCCGTCTCTCCCGTCGGACGACGCGGCGCGGTCGGAGCGGAACGGAGCGACGAGCGTGAACCGCTCCGACCACGCGTGGGGTCGTACGTCGACGTAGGCTTCGGTGATCTTCAGGTGCTCGGGTTGCGGACGACCCGGCCGGCGAGCGCGCGCACGGCCGCGTACGGCTCCTCGTATACCCACATCGGGTCCGCCGTGCGCCTCTTCCACGTCGACGCCGGCCCGGCCCTCGCCTGGCCGGCGTCCCCGGGCCTGTTCACCGCCGGGTCGCCTCGAACCGCGGGAAGTGCGCGTCCGGCAGCCGGTCGCCCGGCGCCAGGCCGAGTGGCTCGGTCACCGGGTGGGCCGGCTCGGGGGCGAGGCGGGTGTCGGCGTCCACGTAGATCACGACATGCGCGACGCGCGGGTCATCGGTGTGGTTCGGCGTCGCGGTGTGCGCCAGCCGGGAGTCGTGGAACGTGCAGTCGCCGGCCCGCAACGGCACGGTGACGCGCGGCCGGAAGCGCAGCTCCGGCGCCAGGTTCAGCAGGTCGTCCTGGTCGGTCAGGTCCTGGGCGCGCAGCCCCGTCAGCCGCTGACTGCCGGGGATGAACGTCATGCAGCCCCGTTCCGCCGGCACGTCGACCAGCGCCACCCAGGCGGACAGCGCGTGCCGGGAGCCGACGTGCGGCCAGTACGGCTGGTCCTGGTGGAACTCGGTGGCGGCGCCGTTGTGCGGCTCCTTGATGAGCAGCTGGTCGTGCCAGAGCCGCAGCGGGACGCCGGCCAGCCGGGTGGCGATGGCCGCGAGACCCGGGTCGAGCGTCAGCTCGCGCAGCTCCTCGTCGTGCCGCCACAGCTGGAGCAGCTGGGTGAAGGTGGCGCCGGAGTGGTGGTCGGCCAGCCGCTCGCGGGCGGCCAGCGCGGCCTTCGCCCACCGCGCGGCGTCCGGTCGGGAGACGACCCCCGGCAGGTGGACGAAACCGTCGTGGCGATAGCGGGCGACCTGCTCCTCGGTGAGCGTGCCGGGGGAGGTGCGGGGGTGCTCGGTGCTCGATGTCATGCGCCTCACGCTCGCAGGGCGCCCGCCCACCTCGACAGCACGGAACCGCTCGTCGTGTAGCACAATCCCGTCATGCACCGGGTGCGCAGAGCGGACGTCTTCCCGCCGGGCGAGCACCACGTGGTGGCCGAGCGCCACGAGCTGACCGAGGCCACCGCCGCGCACAGCCACGACTTCCTCGAACTCGCCGTGGTGACGGGCGGCAGCGCGACGCACGTGTCGATGGCGGGCGAACGGCGGCTGGAGCGGGGCTCGGTGGTGCTGCTGCGTCCCGGCGACTGGCACGGCTACGACGCCTGCGCCGGTCTCGCGGTCCACAACGTCTACGTCGGGTCCGAGGTGCTCGACCACGAACTCGCCTGGCTGCGCGCGGATCCCCGGTTCGCCGAGGCCCTGCACGGCTCGGCCGTGCTCCCGCCGCTGACCGGCGCCGGGCTGGCGCTCGCGGAGTCGAGCCTGGCGGCGCTGGCCGCGGGTGGGGCGCCACGGGCGGTGCGGGTGGGTCTCCTGCTGTGCGTGCTGGGTGGGGCGCTGCCGCCGGGCGGGGAGTCGCCCGCGCGGGCGCACCCGGCGGTCATGGCCGCGGCGCGACTGCTGGAGCGGGACGTGGCGGCGGGGTGGACGGTCGAACGCCTCGCCGGCGAGGCCGGGTTGTCCCCGGGACGACTGGCCCGGCTGTTCACTCGGCGGATGGGGGTGCCGCCCATGGCGTACCTGGGGCGGCTGCGGGCGGAACGCGCGGCGGCGCTGCTGATCGAGACGGACCTGCCGGTCGCGGCGGTCGGGCGCCGGGTGGGCTGGCCGGACCCCAACTACGCGAGCCGCCGCTTCCGCCGGCACTTCGGCCTCAGCCCGGCCCGGTACCGGGAACGCTTCCGGGCTTAGGCCCTGTCCGGGGCCCGCGCCTTCCGGGGGACTGTTTCGGCGGTGTGTCGTCGGGTAGGGAGTCACCGTGAATTTGGGAGCGCTCCCATGACCGGAAAGCAGCTGAACCCCCACATCCTTCCGGAAGACGGAGACCGCACGATGAACGCAGACACCCCCACACGCCGCTGGACGACGCGGCTGATGGCATCGACGCTGGCCGGCGTCGTCGGCCTGCTGGCCCTGTTCATGAGCCCGTGGAGCGACTCGGCCAGCGCCCACGGCTCGATCGTGGACCCGGCCTCCCGCAGCTACGGCTGCTGGGAGCGTTGGGGCAGCGACCACCTCAACCCGGACATGGCGCAGGAAGACCCCATGTGCTGGCAGGCGTTCCAGGCCAACCCGAACACCATGTGGAACTGGATGAGCCTGTTCCGGGAGAACCTGGCGGGCGACTGGAGCGCGATCCCCGACGGGAAGCTGTGCAGCGCCGGTGACGCCCAGGGCGGTCTGGCCACCTCGCTCGACCGGCCGGGCCGGTGGACCACGACGGACGTCGACAACGACTTCAGCGTCCACCTGTACGACACGGCCAGGCACGGCGCCGACTTCTTCGAGGTGTACGTCACCAGGCAGGGCTTCGACCCCACCACCGAGGCCCTGGGCTGGGACGACCTGGAACTCGTGGCGGAGACCGGCAGCTACCCGCCGGCGCAGGACATCACCTTCGACGTCAGCGCCCCGGGCCGCACCGGCCACCACATCGTCTACACCGTCTGGCAGGCGTCGCACCTGGACCAGACGTACTTCATCTGCAGCGACGTCAACTTCACCTGAGCCGACCGGCCGGTGAACCCCGGCCGGTGGGACTCCAACCGCCCACCGGGCCCCGACGGGGCCCGGTGGGCGGTGCCGTTCGGTACGCCCCGGCGGGTCAGCCGAGCCGGTCGTGGTCGGCCAGGACCTCGTCGAGGACGCGGCGGTGTTCGGCGGCCTGCTCCGGGTCGGTGTCGATGTGCTGGGCCAGGCTGATGAGGGCCTTCCACAGGGCCCAGCCGCGGGCCCGCGCCCACATGGGCTCGTCCTGGTCCATGGTGCGGTGGAAGGCCTCCCGGCCGGCGCCGGACAGCATCGTCCAGGAGATCACCAGATCGCAGGCGGGGTCGCCGACGCCCGAGGTGCCGAAGTCGATGACGGCGGCCAGTCGGCCGTCCCTGACCAGGAGGTTGTTGGCCGCGATGTCGCCGTGGAACCACACGGGGCGTCCGTGCCAGTCCGCCTTCAGCGCCGCGGCCCACACGGCGGCGGCCCGGTCGGTGTCGACGCGGCCCGCCAGCAGCGCCAGGGTGCGGCGGGTCTCGTCGTCGTAGTGGGTCAGCGGCGCGCCGCGGTAGAAGCTGTGGGCGCCCGCCGCCGGTCCCGCCGTGGCGTCGACCCGTTGCAGCGCGCGGAGGAACTCGGCCAGCGAGGTGGCGAACTCCCGCATGTCGTCGATGCGTTCGGGACGGGCGACCTCGCCGTCGAGCCAGCGGCGGATCGACCAGTCGAACGGGTAGCCCTCGCCCGGCGCCCCCCGGGCCACGATCGGGGGCACGGGCAGGGGCAGCAGCGGCGCGAGCTCGGGCAGCCAGCGGTCCTCCTTGGCGACGGCGGGGACGTAGCCGGCGGCCGTCGGGAGGCGCACGGTCAGTTCCGTGCCGAGCCGGTAGGTGCGGTTGTCCCAGCCGTCGACCGCCACCGGCGTCACCGCCAGGTCGCTCCACCGCGGGAACTGCGCGGCGATCAGGCGCCGTACCAGGGCCGCGTCGATGCCCGCGCGGCCGTCGGCGGGGGAGGGGGAAGCCATGCCGCGATCGTGTCCGCGCGGCAGGCCGAGGGCAATCGATTTACCCGGGGTGCCGGCCGTTCCCGTCGGTGGGCTCGGGCTCCGGGAGGGCGTCGCCGGTCTCCAGCAGGGTCTTGAGGCTGGAGAGCAGGGCGGGCCAGCCGTGCTGGATCATCTCGCGGACCGTGCTGCCGGGCTCGAAGCCGTCGTGGACGACGGTCAGCCTGACCGTCTCGCCGACGGGTTCGATCTCGAAGGTGACCTTGGAGCGCCGCTCGGCGGCGATCCTGGCGAGGGTCTCGTCGTCCACGCCCGCGGCCCTGGCCCACGCGGGCGTGAAGGTGTGCCAGGTGTAGGAGAGCCGCCGGTAGGGGGCGGACTCCAGGACGACCTGTTCGGGGTCGACGGTCCGTGCGCCGTGCTCCTGCCAGGTCATGGTCGATCCGGTCCGCCAGTCGCTGACGAACTCCGGGCCCCAGTAGCGGCGGGTGAAGGCCGGGTCGATCAGGGCCTGCCAGAGCTTCTCCGGCGTGGTCCTGATGTAGGTGGTGTAGACGAACGCGGTGCTGTCCATGGCGGTGTTCTCCAGTGCGTGCTTGAGGTCGGCGAGCGCGCGCAGCCGCTCGCGGTCGTAGCGGCTGATCCAGCGTTCGGCGATGGCGTTGATCGGCTCGGCGTTGAGGTAGTGGAGCTTCTCCCGGCCCTGGCGGACGGTGGTGATCAGGTTGGCCGACTCCAGGAGGGCCAGGTGCTTGCTGACCGACTGCCGGGCCATGTCCAGCTCGGAGCACAGCTCGCGCAGGCTCTGCCCGTTGCGGGTGTTCAGGCTGTCAAGCAGCCGCCGGCGGCCGGCGTCGGCCAGCGCCTTGAAGACCTCGTCCATCTTCGCCCTCCGACAGGCAGCCGTTTGGCTGCCTGAAAACGATAGGCAGCCAAACGGCTGCATGTCAATCCGCGCACCGCCCGATCGGCTTCGGCGGCACCGGGTGGGGTGCCCGGCGCCGCCGAAGCCGCCGTCGCGTCACTCCGTCAGTCCGTCACCCCGTCGATCTGGAGCGTCTGCACCTGCCCGGTGGTGAAGGGGACGGCCACGGTGCCGGCCGCCAGCGCCGCCGGGTCGTACGCGACGAGCGCCCGCGCCGGGGGTGGGGCTTCAGCCGTTGCGTGATTCATCAGTGAATCTCAGTCTTTCTCATCCTTTATCTTGATCGTGTGAAGCTTTCCGAGTGGGCGGCGCGTAAAGGCGTGCACTATCAGACCGCGTGGGCGTGGGCGAAAGAGGGCCGTATGCCGGTCCCGGTGCGCCAGACGCCGTCCGGTACGTGGCTGGTCGACGAGCCCGTCTCGGAGGCGTCCGGCCGTGTCGTGGCGTACTGCCGGGTTTCGTCGGCGGACCAGAAGCCGGACCTTGACCGGCAGGTGGCGCGGGTGGTCCAGGGGGCCACTGGTCTGGGCCTGCCGGTCGCGGAGGTCGTGACCGAGGTCGGCTCGGGGCTGAACGGGCGGCGTCGCAAGCTGCATCGCCTGCTGTCCGACCCGCAGGCGGCTGTGATTGTGGTCGAGCACCGCGACCGGCTGGCCCGGTTCGGTGTCGAGTATCTGGAAGCCGTGTTGTCGGCGTCCGGGCGCCGCCTGGTCGTCCTCGATCCGGAGGAGACCACAGATGACCTGGTGCGGGACATGACCGAGGTACTGACGTCGATGTGTGCGCGCCTGTACGGCAAGCGCGCCGCCCGTAACCGGGCGAAGAAGGCCCTTGAG
The DNA here is from genome assembly GCF_042722465.1 of Streptomyces sp. NPDC127098. Classification (NCBI taxonomy): domain Bacteria; kingdom Bacillati; phylum Actinomycetota; class Actinomycetes; order Kitasatosporales; family Streptomycetaceae; genus Streptomyces; species Streptomyces sp. NPDC127098. Next base: position 108,913 of record NZ_JBHXFJ010000001.1, on the reverse strand, counting down.
GCCGCGGCGGAGGGCGCGTGAGCCACAAGCATGGGCTTCGGTTCGAACTCGCCCCCGACGAGGAGCAGGCCGCCCGCATGGGCCGTCACTGTGGCCTGTCGCGGGTGGTGGAGAACTTCTGCCTGGAGACCGTGCGGAAGAAGAAGGCCCAGCAGGAGGCGGAGAAGACCTACGGCATCCCCGAAGACGAGCTGACCAAGGTCCCCTGGTCCGCACCGGCCTTGGAGAAGGAATGGCGCGCTGCTCATCCCGAGCGCTACCCGTGGTTCGCCGAGAGCGAGCTGTCCTCCCGTATCCCGAAGGAAGCCTGCCGGGTGCGGGCGGCCGGCATCAAGAACTACTTCGACTCCCGCGCCGGGAAGCGTGGCGGTGCCCGCATGGGCTGGCCGAAGTGGCGCAAGCGCAAGCATGGCTCCCGATTCCGCTACGACGCCGACCGCGCCAAGCCCATCAACACGCACACGGTGCGCCTTCCGTCCATCGGCGACGTGGCCACCCGTGAGGACATGTCGTGGCTCACCGACCGGATGGCCGCCGGCAAGGCGCGCGTACTCGGCGCCACCATCAAGGAGCAGGCCGGACGCTGGTGGATCTCCTTCCAGATCGAGGTGGACCGCGACGACATCAACAAGCATCACCAGGTCGATGACGACGCTCCGAAGTGCGGCATCGACCTCGGCTTGAAGACCTTCGCCGTCATCCGCAACAGTGATGGCAGCCGGGAGGAGATCCACGCTCCCAAGTCGCTCAATGCCGCACAGCGTGCCCTGCGCTGGGCGAACAAGAAGCTGGCCCGAGCGGCCGAGGACTCCAAGAACCGGGCCAAGGCGCGTAAGCGTCTGAGCCGGCTCTACCTTCGCGTCGCCGACCGGCGCCGGGAGTTCCTGCACCAGACCACCACCAGGCTGACGAGAACCAAGTCGGCCATCGCTGTGGAAACCCTGCACGTCAAGGGAATGGTGCGAAACCGCAGACTCGCACAGGCGCTCAGCGACGCCGGGCTCGGCGAGTTCGTACGGCAGTTGGAGTACAAGGCCAACTGGTACGGGGCGACCGTATGGAAGGCCGACCGCTGGTTCCCCTCCTCCAGGACGTGCGGAGACTGCGGCCGGATCAACCGCGCCCTGGCCCTGGCCGACCGCGTGTGGGTGTGCACCGGATGCGGTACCTGCCACGACCGGGACGACAACGCCGCCGGGAACCTCCTGGCCAAGATGCTCGAAGAACTCTGAGAACCAGCTCGCCGGGAAGTTCCCCGGAGAGTCAAAACGCCTCGTGGAGACCACGTAAGACCTCACTCTCCGGAGTTGGCCGCGGTCGATGAAACAGGAAGAGACCCAGCGAGAGAACCGCTGAGAATCACGCAACGGTCCATCACCTGCCAGTAGACCCAGGCGGAGGGGCGCAGCCAGCGGAAGTCGAGGAGGAGGTTGGTGGCCAGCGAGAGGCCCGAGGCGTCGCCGTCGCCGTCGCCGGTCTCGGAGTTCCACAGCGCCTTGCCGGCAGCGGCCACGTCCCGCTGCAGCAGGTCCCGGCGGCCCGCGGCGTTCTGGTAGCCGTGCACGTTGACCCGGCCGACGAGGGCGCGGGTGGTCGAGGAGAAGGAGTTCCACGTGGTGCGCGCCAGGTCGTAGCCGGTCTCGTCCGAGGCGGCGATCGTGGTGGAGCCGAGGCCGAGCCTGTCCAGTTCGGTGCGCAGGTGCCCCAGCACGGGGCCTGGACGCCGGCGTCGATGAAGCAGCCCTCCCGGGTGCCGTCCGCGCGCCACCAGTTCGAGGACGGCTCGTTGAAGGGCTCGATGGAGACGAAGGACACGCCCCAGGAGTCCCTGGCCCGGCGTGCCGTGGTCGCCAGGTAGGTGGCGAACTGGTGCTGGTTCCAGGGCTGAGCCCAGGGTGAAGGCGTCGGCGAAGTCGTCGCGCTCGCCGAAGACGTTCGCCCACCAGGCCAGGGACGTTCCCCAGCCCTCCCAGGCGCCCTGGTCGGCGGCCGGGTCGATCACCACGGTGGCGTCCGCCCGGGCGGTGCTGGTGGCGAGTTGGCCGCCGAGCACGGTGGCGCCGGTGGCGGCCAACAGCGTTCTGCGTCTCACGGAGGTCCCCTTCGCACTGGGTACCTCGCCCCCACCAGGCGGTTCGTGGTCAGCCGGGCGGCACCGGGCGCACCGAGTCGCGGACGACGACGTGGGTGCCGAGCACGACGTGCCGGGTGGCGTCGGGCGTCTCGTCGTCCAGGGCCAGCCGTACCGCGGTGTGCCCCAGTTCGCGGTGCGGGACGTGCACGGTGGTGAGGTCGATGTCGGCGGCCGGCGGCAGGTCGTCGAACCCGACCAGGGAGACGTCCTCCGGGACGCGCAGCCCCCGGGCCCGCAGGGCCTCGCGCGCGCCGGCGGCGATCAGGTCGTTGACGGCGAAGACCGCGGTGAAGTCCCTGGGCCCCCGGTCGAGTCGCTCGCGCATCATGCGGTGGCCCTCGTGCCGCTCCATGGTGCCGTCGACCTCGAGCGCCGGATCGTGCGGCAGGCGGTGCGCCGCGAGCGCCGCGCGGTAGCCGGCGAGCCGGCTGTCCTGGGTGGTGTGCCCCGGCCGGCGGCCCAGGAAGAGGACCCGGCGGTGGCCGGCCGAGAGCAGGTGGCTGGTGGCGGCGTGGGCGCCGGCGGTGTTGTCGTACTCGACCACGATGGCCGGGATCCCGGGGCCCATCGGCGGCCGGCCGCAGAGCACCAGCCGCGAGCCCACCAGGGCCAGCGCGCGGGCGTAGTCCGTCATGCGTGCCCGGTAGGCGTCGTCCGCGACCACGTTGCCCACCAGGACCAGGGCCTCGACGTGCTCCTCGCGCATCAGGTGGACCATGTCCAACTCCCGCTCGGGATCCCCGCCGGTGGTGCCGACGATGCACAGCCGGCCCGCGCGCGCGGCCTGCTCCTGCACCCCCTGCGCGACATGGGCGTAGTGCGGCGAGGTGACGGAGTTGACCACGATGGCCACGCTCCTGGGCCGCGCCCCCGCGAGCCCTCGGGCATGCGGGTTGGCCACGTAGTCGAGATCGCGCACGGCGCGCATCACCCTGCCGCGGGTGGCGGGAGCGTTGGGGTACGAGCCGGACAGGATGCGCGAGACGGTGGCGACCGAGACGCCGGCGCGGGCGGCCACGTCCCGGATCGTCGGGGGGCGGGGGCGACCGTCCTCGGGCGTGGCTCGGCGAGGCATCCGTCCTCCCTGTGTCCCTCCGCGTGTAACCGGTTGAACCTTGATCGTGGAGCAGGCGGTGCGGTGCGTCAAGCCGCTGAAGTCGGGGGATCCGGCCGTGCGCGGAATCTTGACGTGTACGTGACCCTTTGCTTTTCTCTCGGGTTGTGTAAACGGTTTAACTCATTCGTTCCGGCAGCCGAGGAGGTCTGCGTGAACGGCAAACAACGGTGGGTACCCCGTCGCGGGGCGGCCACCATCGCCACGGTGTTCCTCGCGCTCTGCGCGACGCTGCTCACCGGCACCCCGAGCCCCGCGTCGTCCGGCCCGCCGCCGACGGCGCTCCCGAACGGGGCGGAGGCGGCGCTGGCCGCCCGGCCGATGGAGGACCTCGGCCGCGGGGTCGTGGCCGTGCGCAGCGGCGCCAGCCAGGTCCTGGTCTCCTGGCGACTGCTCGGCCTCGACCCGCAGGGCATCGGTTTCAACGTGTACCGGTCGACCGCGGGGGGCGCCTACACCAGGGTCAACTCCGCCGTCCTGGCCGGCGGCACCAACTACGTCGACACCACCGCCGACCTGACGCGGTCCAACAGCTACCACGTGCGCCCGGTCGTCGACGGGGTGGAGCAGGCGCCGAGCGACGCCTTCACCCTGACGGCCAACCACGCCCAGGAGCCGGTGGTCCGGGTGCCGTTGCGCGACGGCGGTCCGGTGAAGTTCGTCTGGGCCGGCGACCTCGACGGGGACGGCGAGTACGACTACGTGCTGGACCGCCAGACCTCACCCCAGACGCTGGAGGCCTACACCTCCGACGGGCGGTTCCTCTGGGAGGTCGACCTGGGGCCGAACAGTACGAACCAGGACAACATCGAGCCGGGGTCCTCCACCATCGACGTCGGCCACAACGACGGCGTCACCGTCTACGACTTCAACAGCGACGGCCGTGCCGAGGTCGCGTTGCGGATCGCCGACGGCGTCACCTTCGGCGACGGCACGACCTGGACCCACGCCGACGACAACCGCCAGTTCATGGCCATCCTCGACGGGCGGACCGGGGCGCTGCTCAACTGGGCGGCGGTGCCGACCGACTACCTCGCCGACGGCCCGATGGCGGCGCGCCTCGGGGTGGCGTACCTCGACGGCGCCACGCCCAGCCTCGTCGCCTACATGAAGAACCGCCGGGACGACGGGGGCTTCAACCTGATGATGACCGCCTGGCGGTGGAGCGGCCAGAACCTGAGCCTGCAGTGGAAGTGGCTGCGCGGCAACCAGAACGCCCCCGACGGGCACAACACCCGCGCCCTCGACGTCGACGGCGACGGGGCGGACGAGATCGCCGAGATCGGGTTCGTGCTCGACGGCGACGGCACGTTGGAGTACTCGATGGCGGGCGAGGGCGTCGTCCACGGCGACCGCTTCCACATCGCCGACCTGGACCCGAGCCGGCCGGGCCTGGAGGGCTACGGCGTGCAGCAGAGCAACCCGAGCGGCCTGCTCGAGTACTACTACGACGCCTCGAACGGCTCCATGATCTGGGAACACTTCGGGAGCCCGGCCGACGTGGGCCGCGGCATGGCGGGTGACGTCGACCCGCGCTTCCCCGGCATGGAGGTCTGGTCCTTCTCCGGCCTCTACAACGCCCCCAGCAACCGGCTCACCGAGCCGAACACCTCGCTGCGGCCCTGGCCGCAGCTCGGCCTGTGGTGGGACGGCGACCTCTCGATGGAGCTGCTCAACGACGGCAAGATCGAGCAGTGGGACCCGGCGAACCCGACGCCGACCGGCAGCCTGCCCCGGCTGGTCTCCACCTGGAACTTCGGCGCGGTCACCGCCGCCCAGGGCGGCCCCACCCTCGTCGGCGACCTGCTCGGGGACTGGCGGGAGGAGGCCGTGTACACCAACGCGGCCTACGACGAGCTGATCATCTTCACGACGAACCAGCCGTCGACCACCAGGCTGTACACGCTGGCGCACAACCCCGCCTACCGCAACGCCATGACCTTCAAGGGCTACATGCAGTCGCACCACCCCGACTACTACCTCGGCAGCGGCATGGCCCAGCCGCCGAGGCCGAACATCAGGTACGCGGGGTAGGCCGCCGTCCCCGCCGTGGGGGGGGGGTCGGCGGGGGGCGGGGGCCGGCGGCGCCCGGCGGGCCGCGCCGGGGCCGCCCCCCACGGCGCCAGGCGATCTAGGGTGGGCGGAAGGGGGATTTCCCCCGCGAAACTCAATGAACCGGACAGCCGGTGGTGCACCCCGCGACGTCGGCGGCCGACCGGGACACCCAACCGAGGCGAGGAGTTCCGCATGAGCACGACCGCGGGTCGGAACCCGACGGACGGAGCCGCCGCCCCCGCGCCCGGGGAACTGCGACGCGGCGTCCTCATCGCGGGCGTCGCGGCGATCGGCGGTTTCCTCTTCGGATACGACAGCGCCGTCATCAACGGCGCGGTCATCGGCATCCAGCACCACTTCGACGTCTCCTCCGCGCAGACCGGAACGGTCGTCGCCGTCGCCCTGCTCGGCTCGGCCGCGGGGGCCGCCGTCGCCGGGCGACTGGCCGACCGGTTGGGGCGGTTGCGGGTGATGCACACGGCCGCGGCCTTCTTCGCCGTCAGCGCCGTCGGCTCCGCGCTGGCGCTGTCCGTCTGGGACCTGGGAGCCTGGCGCGCCCTGGGCGGTGTCGCGATCGGCCTGGCCTCGGTCATCGGACCCACCTACATCGCGGAGATCGCCCCCGCGGCCTACCGGGGCCGGCTCGCCTCGTTCCAGCAGGGCGCGATCGTCCTCGGCATCACCGCCTCACAGCTCGTCAACTGGGTCATCGCCAAGGGCGCCGGCGGTCGCAGCGAGAGCCCGCTCGGCCCGCTGGACGTCTGGCAGTGGATGCTGGCGGCCGCGCTCGTCCCAGCGCTGCTCTACCTGGTCCTCACCGCGCGCATCCCCGAGTCCCCGCACTACCTGGTGGCCAAGGGGCGGACCGCGGACGCGCGCCGGGCGGTGATCCGGGCCCACGGCCCCGAGGTCGACGTCGACGGCCGGCTCGCCGAGATCGAGCACGGGCTGCGCCACGCCCACCGGCCGCGCCTGCGCGACCTGTTCGGCGGCTCCCTGGGCCTGCTGCCGATCGTCTGGGCGGGCATCGGGCTGGCCGTGTTCCAGCAACTCGTCGGCATCAACGTGATCTTCTACTACTCGTCGATCCTGTGGCAGTCCGTCGGCATCGACCAGGCCAACTCGCTGCTGATCAGCCTCTCCACCTCCATCGTCAACATCGTCGGCACGGTCGTGGCGATGCTCTTCATCGACCGGGTGGGCCGCAGGCCGCTGGCCCTGGTCGGCTCGTTCGGCATGGCCGTGTCCCTGGCACTGGCCTCGTGGGCCTTCTCCTACAAGCGCGGTACCGGAGACGACATCTCGATCCCCGACACGCAGGGCGCCGTGGCCCTGGTGGCCGCCCACACCTTCGTCTTCTTCTTCGCCGTCTCGTGGGGCGTGATCCTGTGGGTCATGGTCGGCGAGATGTTCCCCTTCCGCATCCGCGCGGCCGCCATGTCCGTCGCGACGGCCTCCAACTGGATCGCCAACTGGGCCGTCACGGAGAGCTTTCCGCGCCTCGCCGACTGGAACCTCTCGGCCACCTACGCGCTCTACGCCGGCTTCGCACTGCTGTCCGCGCTCTTCGTCGCCACGGTGGTCGACGAGACCAGGGGAAGGCGGCTCGAAGAGGCGCCCTGAGGACGGCAGCGCGGGGTCTCCCCGGCCCGCCCGACTCCCGCTAACGTTCGGGCGCAGGTACTCGGGTCAAGGAGTGATGCGGATGAGGAACACGATGCGTGCCCTGCTCATGGTGGCGGCGGCGCTCGCCGCCGTCGTGCTGCCGGCCTCCGCGGCGCAGGCGGCCGAGGGGTACGACCGATGTCCTGACGGCCACTACTGCATGTTCTCGGGCCTCGACGGCACCGGCGACATGATCGCGCTGACGGCGAGCACGCCCGACCTCGCGGCGCTCGGCATGGACGACCGGGCCAAGTCGGACTGGAACCGGACCGGTTCGACCATCTACCTGTGGTCGGACGCGAACTACACCGGCTGCACGGCCGTCACCTCCGCCGGCCCGACCGGGAAGGGCAACTTCTTCCCCACCTACCGGGACTTCTTCAGCTCGGTGGGGATCGGCGGCCCGGGCGGCCTGAGCTGCGGCACCCCGCCCGGCGAGGACGGCTGACCGTCGGTCCTGTCGGGGGGCCCGCCCCCCCCCGGGGGGGGGCGCCCCCCGCCGACGGAGCCCAAACACCACGGGGTGGGGGGTGCGACCCGGGAGCCGGCGTTCCAGGCCGCTGTT
>NZ_JBHXFJ010000001.1:0-101370 GCF_042722465.1 Streptomyces sp. NPDC127098 | reverse complement strand
CGCCGCCCCCCCGCGGGGCGGGGCGGGTGCCGGGGGGGGGGTGGGGGGGCCCCCCCCCCCGGGGGGGGGCCCCCCCGACAGGACGTCAGGCATCACGTCCCGGGGCTGGTTGTCGCCTCAGGACGTGCGGCAGACCGTGCCGTTGAGGGTGAAGGCCGTGGGCGTCGGGTTGGCCCCCTCGTTGGCCCCGACGAAGCCGAAGGTGGCCGATGAGCCGCCGCCGGGGGCCAGGACCGCGTTCCCGCCGTCGTCGGTGACGTGCACCCGCCGCCCGTCGCTGCTGACCCGCGCGTTCCAGGCGCTCTGGACGGACTGTCCCGCGGAGGGCCAGGAGAAGTCCAGGCTCCACCCGTTGATCGTGGTGTCGCCGAGGTTGGAGACGGTGACCGAGGCGACGAAGCCGCTGCTCCAGTTGCCGTCCACGCGGTAGGTCACCAGGCAGTTGCTGTCCCTCGGCGAGGTGGTGGTGAGGGTGAGCGGCTCGGAGGGGCGGGAGAGCCGGCCGTCGGCGTCCCTGGCGAGGATGTTGACGGTGTGTTCCGAGCCCGGCGGCAGGTTGCGGAGGGTCGCCGAGGTGGAGGTCGAGGTCGCGAGCAGTTGGGCGTTGGCGCCGAGCCGCTCGTACACCTCGTAGCGCACCGGGCTGCCCTGGGCGCTGGCGGGCCAGCTCACCGTGGCGGTGGTGCTGTCCACGGCGGTGACCCGCGGCGTGCCGGGGGCGCCGACTGACGCGCCGCCCGGGGTGGGGGAGACGGTCACGGTGGTGATCGAGTAGGGCGGCAGGACGTGCGAGCCGTCCTCGGGGGCGGGGATCCGCGTGACGTCGGTGTCGCCGCGCGCGTAGCGGTGGACGACGGGCGCCTGGGCGTTCGGGGCGTAGCCGGCGTAGGAGAGGTCCACCGGATAGGACCGCTCGGGATCCTTGTTGATCAGCATGACGGCGAGGTCGCCGTCGACCTGGTGCACGGCGTGGACTGAGACCTGGTCGCTGCTGGAGGTCGCGGCCACCATGGTGTCGCCCGGGCCGCCGAGCGTGGTGAGGGACTTGATGCCGTAGTAGGGGTGGAACGGCGTGTGGAGCGGCGGTTGGCAGACGTCCCCGACGCAGCCGCCGCTGGAGAGGAGGCCGGCGTCGTTGAAGTCGAGCTCGCCGTCGACCCGGTTGACCTCGGTCGGGCCGTTGTGGGTGTTCCACCAGTCGACGTTGAAGACCCCGTTCTCCAGGGCCGTCATGTAGGCGTCGGCGGCGAACAGGCCGTTGGGCCGGCTGTTCTGCTGGACGTTGGAGTTGATCTCGGTCAGCGCGATGCCGATCTCGGCCGAGCGCTCGCCGGCGTAGCGGTCGATCTGCCGGCGCACCTCGCGCAGTTGGCCGGGGAGCCGGCCGATCCGGTCCAGGGCCTCGTCGGCGGTGGCGCCGCCCGGGTAGGAGTGCACGATGACGAAGTCGATGGCGTCCGCGACCGCGGCCAGCACCGTGTGGTTCCAGTCGGCGGAGTCGCCGGGGCCGACGATGCCGTCCGGCCAGTCGCCCGGGGTGGTCAGCACGGCGCCGATCTCGATGGTCGGGTCGACCGCCTTCATCGCCTCGGCGTAGGCCAGGACGTTGCGCGCGTACTCGTTCGGGCTCTTGTCCGCGTGGTCGTCCTCCTCCCACGGGGAGCCGTAGTGGCCGTTGCCGTAGACCTCGTTGCCGATCTCCCAGTACCTGGCGCCGTAGCTGCGGGTGATGTTCGCGTAGCGCACCCACTCCGCGGCCTCCTCGGGGGAGCCGGTGCCGTAGTTCGCGATGATGACCGGCTGGCCGCCGGTGGCCCGCACCGTGCCCATGAACCTGTCGAACTCGGTGTTCGGCGCGACGTAGCCGCCGGGCGCGGTGTGGTCCTCCCAGTGGTAGAGGTCGCCGTAGGACCCGCCCGGGTAGCGCATCGCCCCGATCCCGGCGTCGCCCATCAGCGTCGCGACCTCGGGGTCGTTCATGTGCGCGTCCCAGATCGCGGTGTTGACGCCGAAGGCCGCCTCGTCGATGGTCCCGAGCCCCAGGGCGGCGTTGACCGAGACCGCCACGGCCGGGTCCACGGCCGGGTCGGCGGTCGGGTCCGCGGCGGCCGGCGACTGGACGGCGACCGCCGCCACGGCGGCCACGGCGGCGGTCAGGCCACGGATGCTCCTCGACCTGCCGGGCGGACGGGGGGTGAGCGACATGCCGGCTTCCTCTCCGAGAGGCGGACGGGTCTTGGGAGCGCTCCCAAACGCTCCCAAGAATGTCCCAAGCGCGGCATGGCCGCGTCAACGCTCGCGTTACCGGTTTCCGGAAGGAGTTGGGGAGAGTTTCGGTGATCGCGGCGGACGGGCGTCGAACGGCCGTACCGGGAGCCCGTCTTCCGGGGTGTCACAATGTGGTCCTCACCAGCGCGGGCGGTGGCAGGTCATCGGGAGGGCGACCATGGCTGACAACGGATCCGGGGAGCCGGCCGGCCGGGAGCCCGAGGGCCCCGGCGCCTCCAGGCCGGTCACCATCGCGTACATCGCCGAGTCGGCGGGGGTCTCGGTGCCGACCGTGTCGAAGGTGATCAACGGCAAGTCGGGGGTGTCGGCCGACACCCGGGCCCGGGTCGAGGAGTTGGTCAACCGCTACGGGTACCGCAAGCCGGCGGGCGCCGGCCGCAGCAACGTGGTGGAGCTCGTCTTCCGCGAACTGCAGAGCATGTGGGCGGTGGAGATCATCCGGGGCGTGGAGCAGGTCGCCCGTGAACACCGCGTCGGCGTGCTGGTGTCCGAGTTCGGCCTGCACGACTCCGCGCCCGCGACCTGGGACGACACGGTCTCCCGGCGGCCGAACTGCGTGCTGTCCGTGGCCCAGCTCTCCCCGGCCGAGCGCGAGCAACTCCGTGCCAAGGGCATCCCGTTCGTCGTCTTCGACCCGACCACCGAGCTGCCGGACGACGTCCCGTTCGTCGGCGCCACCAACTGGTCGGGCGGCCGGGCCGCGACCCGTCACCTCACCGGGCTCGGGCACCGCCGCATCGCCATGGTCGCCGGCCCGGAGGACGTGCTGTGCTGCACCGCCCGGCTCGACGGCTACCGCTCCGCGATGCGGGGCGCCGGCCTCCAGGTCGATCCGGACCTCGTCGTGCACGCCCCGCTCACGCCCGAGGGCGGCGCCGCCGCGGCGCGTCGCCTGCTGGCCGGGGCCGACCGGCCGACGGCGGTCTTCGCGGCGAACGACCTGCAGGCGCTCGGCGTCTACCAGGCCGCGCGCGAGGCGGGCCTGCGGATCCCCGACGACCTGAGCGTGGTGGGCTTCGACGACCTGCCGGTGGTCGCCTGGGTCGACCCGCCGCTGACCACCGTGCACCAGCCGCTCACCGAGATGGCAGCGGCAGCGACCGAGTTGGCGCTCGCCCTCGGCCGTGGCGAGCGGGCCCCCCAGCTCGGCCTTGAGATCGCCACCACCCTGACGGTCCGGCAGAGCACGGCGTCGCCCAAGAACTGACCCCGCGGGCCGCAGGGAGCGACGGGCACGACCATTGACCCCTGCCCGGGCCGTCGCTACCTTCCCTGAGAAAGTGTCGGGAAATGGGAGCGAAAGTTTCCGCTCTGATCCGCTGACAGTTGCCCTGCGCCGTCGGCGCACCGCCACGGCGCCACCCACCCCGAAGCGACCCCGGTGGTCGCCCCTGGAGGTGCTCATGCGGAGGTCGGTTCGTTCGTCCTCGTCCCGCCTGGTCGGCCTGGCCGTGGCCCTGGCGCTGGCCGCCGCGGGCTCCGTCACGGCGGCCGCGCCGCCCTCGTCCGCCGCGTACACCGCCTCCGTCTCGGTCGACGCGGGCGCCCGGCTGGCGACGATCCCGGACACCGGCGTCGGCATGAACGTCGCCGTCTACGACGAGAACATGAACCACCCGGCCATCCCGGGTCTTTTCCGGGACGCCGGGGTCGGGATGGTGCGCTATCCGGGCGGCAGCTACGCGGACGGCTACCACTGGGAGACGCACACCGTCGAGGGCGGCTACGTCGCGCCGAACACCGAGTTCGACAGGTTCATGGGCACCGTGCGCGCCGCCGGCGCCCAGCCGATCATCACCGCGAACTACGGCTCGGGCACGCCCGAGGAGGCCGCGGAGTGGGTGCGGTACGCGAACGTGACCAACGACTACGACATCGAGTACTGGGAGATCGGCAACGAGGTCTACGGCAACGGCCACTACGGCGCCACCTGGGAGATCGACCACCACCCGGACAAGAGCCCCCGGGAGTACGCGCGCAACGTGCTCGCCTACGCCGAGGCGATGCGGGCGGTCGACCCGGACATCAGGATCGGGGCGGTGCTGACCACCCCCGGGTCCTGGCCGGACGGCATCATCGGTCCCGGGGACACGACGGACTGGAACAACACGGTGATGTCCATCGCCGGCTCGGTGATCGACTTCGTGATCGTGCACCACTACCCGAGCGCCAACGGCCAGCCCGACCTGCTGGACGCGCCGGGGACGGAGATCCCGGGCATGGCCACGGCGCTGCGGTCGCTGATCAACCGCTACGCCGGCGCCAACGCCCCGAACGTGGGCATCGCGGTGACCGAGGCCGCCGCCACCGCCTACAAGAACACCTCGCCCAGCGGCCTCTTCGCGCCGGACGAGTACCTGACCTGGCTGGAGAACGGCGCGTTCACCCTGGACTGGTGGAACCTGCACAACGGCACCGACTGCCGCAACATCACCCAGGTCGAGGGCGCCACCGACTACGACGACGGCGGGATCCTCTCCAGCGGGGCCGCGTGCGAGCCGCCGTTGAACACCCCGTTCCCGCCGTACCACGGGGTCCGGATGATCACCCGGCTCGGATCGCCGGGCGACACCCTGGTCCGGGCCACCGGTTCGACCGCGCTGGTGTCCGCGCACGCCGTCCGGCGGGCCGACGGCGGCCTGAGCGTCATGCTCATCAACAAGGATCCAAGGAACGAGGCCACCGTCGACCTGTCGTACCGCGGCTTCACGCCGTCCCCGGCCACCCCGACGGTGTACTCCTACCTGAAGAACGCCACCTCGATCGGCTCTACCACGGCGGGCAGCGCGACCCGGCAGACCGTGCCCGCCTACTCGATCGTGGTCGTGCGGCTCCAGCCGGGCGGCTGACGCGGTGCCGCGCCCGCCGGTCGCCGACCGGCAGGCGCGGCACCGGAGCCGAACGGGGCGGCGGCTACCGGCGATCGCCCGACGAGGTCGGCACCGCCTCGCCGTGGTGCGGCGAGGCCGCGGCCCCGCGGGCCGCCGGCTCCGGCGGCGTCGCGGCGCGTTCGGCCGGCCCCCAGGTCTCGCGGGTGGTCAGCACCCCGACCAGGCCCACGGCCGACACGGCCACGTACAGGCCCGCCGGGCCCCACCAGTCGAAGGAGTCGGCCAGCAGCACGGCCACGAAGGGCGCGAAGCCCGCGACCGAGGCGGCGGTCTGGTAGCCGAGCGACGCGCCCGACGTCCGCGTCCCGGTGCGGAACAACTCGGCGAACCACGCCGCCTGGGTGCCCGTCAGCGCGGCGTGGATGACGCCGATGGCGATCAGGAAGGTCAGCACGATCGGTATGGCCGCGCCCGTGTTGGCCATGACGTACATCGGGATGCCGAACGCCACGGCGAGCAGGCAGCCGGCCAGGTAGACCGTGCGCCGCCCGACCCGGTCGGTCAGCGCGCCGGACAGCACGGTGGTGCCCACGGCCAGCAGGCTGGCGATGACGACGCCGGCCAGCGCGACGCCGCGGTCGTCCTCGTTGCGGTCGGTGATGTACGACAACAGGTAGGTGGCCGTCAGGTAGTAGGCGCAGGACTCCACGACCCGCAGGGCGATGATGCGCAGGATGTTGCGCCAGTCGTCCCGCAACACGGTCAGCAGCGGGTTGTGCACCGTGTCGCCCTCCGCCTTGGCGGCCTCGAACTCCGGGGACTCGCTGAGCTTCATCCGCACCACCAGGCCGACGACGATCAGCAGCGAGCTGGCCAGGAACGGCAGCCGCCAGGCCAGGTCGCCGTCGATCGAGGCGGAGAGCAGGAAGGCGATGTTGGCGAGGGCGATGCCGAGCGGGTTCCCTGCCTGGGGTATCGCCGCGTACAGGCCGCGTCGCCGGCGCGGCGCGTGCTCGAACGTCATCATCACGGCGCCGCCCCACTCGGCGCCGAACGCCAGGCCCTGCACGCAGCGGATGATCACCAGCAGCACCGGGGCCGCGGCCCCGATCTGCGCGTAGGTCGGCAGCAGACCGATGAGGACGGTGGCCACGCCCATCACGAGCAGGGCACCCACCAGCACCGGCTTGCGGCCGTGCCGGTCGCCGAGGTAACCGCCGAGCGCCCCGCCGACGGGGCGCATCAGGAAGCCGACGCCGAGCGTGGCGAAGGCGAGCAGGGTGCCGACCAGCGGGTCGGACTCGGGGAAGAACGCGTCGCCGAAGTACAGGGCGGACGCGGTGCCGTAGGCGACGAAGTCGTAGTTCTCCACGCAGGTGCCGGCGGCGGACGCGAGTGCCGTCTTGAGACGGCGGCCCGGAGCGGAGGGAGCGGGGGGAGCGGAAGGGGAGTCGGGCGCGCTCATGCTGGGTCTCCTTTGATCACTCTGTGCGCGGGGGAGGTGGGGAGGGGAGGTGGGGACCGTGGGGACGGGGGTGGGTTCGGGGAGAGGCGGGTGGGCCCGGCGGGGAACGGGCGTCAGATCCGGTCGGCGAGCTCGCGGGCCGAGCGGAGTTCGAGGTCGTGGAGCTTGGCCACGCGGCGCACGGTGTCCTCGTCGTTGTCGAACCGCGCGGCCAGGAACGCCTCAAGCACCTCGGTCGCCGTCGCGGGCCCGACCAGCCAGGCCCCGATGGCGATGGCGTTGGCGTCGTCGTGCTCCACGGCCTGGTGCGCGGAATACACGTCGTGTCCGAGGCCGCACCGGATGCCGGCGATCTTGTTGGCGGCCATCAGGGCGCCGGCGCCGGTGCCGCACACGAGCACCGCGCGGTCGGCCCCGCCCCCGCGCACCTCGTCACAGGTGGCGAAGGTGATGTCGGGGAAGTCGACGGGCTCGTCGCTGTTCACGCCCCGGTCGAGCACCTCGTGTCCGAGGCGGACCAGGGTCTCGCGGACGTGCTCCTTGAGCAGCAGGCCCGCGTGGTCGTTGCCCAGTGCTATGCGCATGGTCACTCCTTGCCGGTGAGTTGGGAGGTGGGGCGGGTCCCTGGGACCTCGCTCAGGCTGGGGATCGATGTCATGGCGCCGTGCCGGGTGACGGTGAGCGCGGCGGCCGCGGCGGCCCGGCGCAGCGCCGTCGGCAGGTCGTCACTGCCGTCGGCCAGCGCGGCCGCCAGGTATCCGGTGAAGGTGTCGCCGGCGGCGGTGGTGTCGACGGCCGTCACCGGGACGGCGGGGACGTGCAGCACGGGTTCCCGGCCGCCGGCCGGCGCCGCGTACGCGCCGCGCGCGCCCACCGTGCACACCACCAGCAGGTTCAACGCCCGCGCCAGGGCGGCGACCTGCTCCTCGGGCGCCCGCTCGGCGACGCCGAAGAGGTCGGCCACGGCGCGCGCCTCGTGGGCGTTGACGATCAGCACGTCGAGGTCGTCGGGGTCGAGGTGGCGCGCGTCGGTGGGGGCGGGGGCGGCGTTGAGCACCACGGTGGCCCCCCGGGCCCGGGCCAGCCGGCCGGCGGCCGACACCACGGCGGGCGGGATCTCCAGTTGCAGCAGCACGACGTCGCCGGGTGCGACGGCGGCCAGGCCGGCCTCGACGTCCCGCCCGGTGAGGGTGGCGTTGGCCCCGGGCGCCACGATGATGCGGTTGCCGCCCCCGGGTTCGAGCAGCACCACGGCGAGCCCGGTGGGTGCCTCGGGATCGGTGCGCACCGCGGCGGTCGCCACGCCCGCCTCGGCCAGCGCCCGCCGCACCAGGTCGCCGTGCGCGTCGGCGCCGGTGGCGCCGACCATGCCGGTGCGGGCCCCGGCGCGGGCGGCCGCCACCGCCTGGTTGCCGCCCTTGCCGCCGGCGGTGACGCGCATCCCGGCGCTGAGCACGGTCTCGCCGCGCTCCGGGAACGTCGTCAGCTCCAGCAGCTGGTCGGCGTTGAGGCTTCCTACGACGTGCACTGAGGGCATGGGGGAGTGTCCTGCTTTTCGGGGAGTTGGCGGTTCGGGGGGTTCGGGGAGGTTCGGGTACGTCCGGAGGAGCGCGCGCCTCGGGTCAGTGACCGGTCCGGCCGGTGGAGGACTCGCGGACGACGAGGCGCATCGGCAGCACCTGGGAGGCGGCGGGTCTGCCGTCGATCACGTCGAGCAGCAGTCGCATCGCCCGCTCGCCGAGGGCCCGGGCGTCGTGGGCCACCACCGTCAGGGGCGGGTCGAGCTCGCGGAACAACTCGATGTCGTCCAGGGCGACCAGCGCGATGTCCGTGCCGATGCGCCGCCCCTGCCTCCGCACCTCGCCCAGCGCGCCGACCGCCATCAGGCTGTCCGCGGCCAGCAGCGCGGTCGGCGGTCGGCGGCCGGCGAGCAGCTTCGCGGTCGCCGCGGCCCCGCTGGCGCTGCGGAAGTCGCCGACCGTGACGAGCTCGGCGTCGTCGTCCAGGCCGTGCCGGGCCACGGCCGCGAGATACGCCTCGTGCCGGGCCCGCCCGGTGGACACGGAGGAGGGCCCGCCGATGTACCCGACGCGGGTGTGCCCCAGGGCCGCCAGGTGGGCCACGGCGAGCTCGATCCCCTGGGCGTTGTCGGCCGTCACGCTGGGCACGTCGAAGCCGTCGACGGTCCGGTCCACGAACACCAGCGGGGTGCGGGCCCGTTCGACCGCGCGGAGGTTGCCGCCGCCCTCACCCTGCGGCGCGACGATGATCCCGTCGACGCGCTGCGTGAGGAAGGCCTCCAGGTAGGTGTCCTGTTGCGCGGTGTCCTCGTTCGCGTTGGCCAGCAGGGTCACGTACGAGGAGGCGAGCGCGGCCTGTTCCGCGCCGTGCGCGATGTCGGCGAAGAACGGGTTGCGCACGTCCGACACCAGCAGGCCCACGGCGTGGCTCCGGGTCGACCGCAGGGCCCGCGCCCGGGCGTCAGGACGGTAGCCGAGCTTCTCGGCCGCCGCCCGCACCCGTTCGCGCGCGGCGGGCGAGGTGGCGGTGTTGCCGGAGAGCACGCGCGACGCGGTGCCCACGGACACGCCGGCGAGCGCCGCCACATCCCTGATCGTCACCGTGCCGTCCACGCGTAACCCTTCCCGTCAGCTCGTCGTCCCGTTCGTGGAAACGATTCCATGGAATCGTTTCCAGGGAGCATGGATCAGGGGTGGGGCGTCCGTCAAGGGATGTGCGTGGACCGTTTCCGCGCGGTGGGCGGAGCGGGACGAGGGGTGCGCGGCCTCAGCCGATGCCGATGGCGGTGAGGAACACCAGCACGACGGTGGCCACGGCGAACAGGCCGTGGACGCGGACCACCGGGACCGGGAAGTGTCGTTCGGCGAGCTCGTCGTGGGCCGCGGAGTCCTCCCGGTGGACGGGCAGCCAGCGGGCCAGCATCGTGAAGCCGAGCAGCGCGACGACCAGCAGCAGCACGAAGGCGATCCAGGCGAGCGCCCGCGTGTCGACGATCAGGTAGATGATCCAGAGGACGAGGCCGGTCACGGCCAACACGACGTGGCCGAAGATCACGGGGACCGGCAGCCGGCTGTGACCGCTCCTGGTGCCTCCGCGCGCGAGCCAGGTGCCGAACATGAAGATGCCGCCGAGGGCGGTGACCAGCCAGGTGATCAGTGCGGCGATGGCCATGGGAACTCCCTTGTGCGGTGCCGGCCCCC
Source organism: Streptomyces sp. NPDC127098 (assembly GCF_042722465.1). Taxonomy (NCBI): domain Bacteria; kingdom Bacillati; phylum Actinomycetota; class Actinomycetes; order Kitasatosporales; family Streptomycetaceae; genus Streptomyces; species Streptomyces sp. NPDC127098. Next base: position 91,564 of record NZ_JBHXFJ010000001.1, on the reverse strand, counting down.
AGGATGGCCGCGGCGGTGCCGTGGCCCCCGGCAGCCGGGCGAGCGGTTCACCCCATCGAGGCCCCCGGACGCCGCCGCCTGGCCACCGAACGCCGCGCCGGCGACGACGGGGACGATGTCGCGAGGCTCAGGGCGCGGAGCGAAAACGCGTGGCCCAGGCTGATCGCCGCTCGGTACGGTCGCGGCCATGACGGTCGTGGAGGCGCCGGGACGCGAGCGCGGACGAGCCCGGGCCCTGCTGCTCGTCCTGTGCGGAACGATCTTCCTGGAGGGCAGCGACGTCGCCATGCTGGCCGTCGCCATCCCCACCATCCGTGCCGACCTCGGCCTGACGACCGGCACCGCGGCGTGGGTGATGAGCGGCTACGTGCTCGGCTACGCCGGTTTCACCCTGCTCGGCGGCCGGGCCGCCGATCTGCTGGGCAGGCGGCGGATGTTCCTGACCTGGCTGGGCGTCTTCCTGGTCTTCTCCGCGCTGGGCGGCTTCGCGACCGACGGCTGGACGCTGGTCGTGGCCCGGTTCGTCACCGGCGTGGCGGCGGCCTTCATGACCCCCGCCGCCATGTCGATCATCACCACCTCCTACCCGGAGGGGCCGCGGCGCGACAGGGCCCTGCTGATCTTCGCCGGGGTCGGCGCCGGCGGCTTCTCGCTGGGCCTCGTCATCGGCGGGCTGCTGACCGAACTCGGCTGGCGCTGGGTGTTCTTCGCCCCGGTGTTCCTGGCCGGCGCCATCCTGCTCGCGGCGCTCGGTCTGGTGCCGGCCGAGGCCCGCCCCGAGCCGGCGCGGCGCGGCTACGACCTGGCCGGCGCGGCCAGCGCCGCGGCCGCGATGCTCCTGCTGGCGTACGGGGTCGTCCGGCTGGAGCGCGGCGGCGAGGGGTTCGGGCTGACCCTCGGCGCGTTCGCCGCCGGGCTGGTGCTGGTGGCGGCGTTCATCGCCGTCGAACGGCGCGCGGCGGCGCCGCTCGTCCGGCTGGGGATCTTCCGCAAGGCCGCGATGGTGCGGGCCGACGTCGGCGCGCTGCTGTTCCTCGGCGCGTTCTTCGGCTTCCAGTTCATCGTCACGCTCTACCTCCAGGAGCTGCGCGGCTGGTCCTCCCTGGAGACCGCGATCGCGCTGATCGTCATGGGCTGCGACGCCGTGCTGGCGCCCCTTCTCACCCCGCGCCTGGTACGCCGCTACGGCAACGGCCGGGTGATCTTCGGCGGTTTCCTGCTGGCGATCGCGTCCTACGGGCTGTTCCTGCCGGTCGAGGCGGACTGGCCGTACCCGCGATGTTCCCGAGCCTGATCACCGCGGGCGTCGCCTTCGCCCTCGCCTACGGTCCGCTCACCATCGCGGCGACCGACAGCGTGGCCGAGGAGGAGCAGGGCCTGGCCGGTGGGCTGCTGTACACGTTCACCCAGTTCGGCTCGGCGGTCGGGATCTCCGCGGTGACCGCGGTGTACGGGATCGCCGCGGCCGGCTCCGACGGTTCACCGGGCGCGGTGTTGGACGCCTACCGCACCGCGCTCGTCGTCCCGGTCGTCATGGTGCTGCTGGGGGCGGTGGTCTCCGCATTCGGCCTGCCGGCCGCCGAGCGGCGAATACCGGTTGCCCGGGTCGGCGGCCGTCCCTAGCCTCCAGGCATGGTCGCCGCGGACTACGAGGAGTTGGTCGCCGCCGCGCTGGCGGCGCCGGTCGAGGGGTGGGACTTCGGCTGGTCGGCCGGCCGCGTGCGGGGCTCGGACCCGTCCTGGTCCTATCCGGAGGAGGCCCGCGCGCTCCTCGCCACCGCGGAGCGCCTGCTGGACGTCGACACCGGCGGTGGTGAACTGCTGGCCTCGCTCCGGCCCCTGCCCCGGCACACGTGGGCGACCGAGGGCTGGCCGCCGAACGTCGCCGTCGCCCGCGCCCGACTGGAACCGCTGGGAGTCACCGTCGTGCCGACCACCGACCGGGAGACGCTGCCGCTGCCGGACGGGTCGATCGACGTCGTGCTGAACCGGCACGGACGGCTGGCCGCGCCCGAGGTCCGGCGGGTGTTGCGCCCCGGGGGCGTCCTGCTGACCCAGCAGGTGGGCAGCGAGGACTGCGCCGAGCTGAACCACGCTCTCGGTGCCCCGCCGGCGCGCCCGCCCGGCAGTTGGGACCTGCGCACGGCGCGCGAGGCGCTGTCCGCGGCGGGCATGGAGCCGATCCGGACGGCGGAGGAGCACCCGGTGCTCACGTTCCACGACGTCGGCGCCCTGGTCCACCACCTGCGCCTGGTCGCCTGGCAGGTTCCCGACTTCAGCCCCGAGCGCTACGACTCGGCGCTGCGCCGCCTCCACCGGCGGATGTGCGCGGAGGGCCGCCTCGACGTGCGCGCGCACCGGTTCCTGATCATCGCCGAGCGACCGGACGACGGTCGTCGCTGACGATTCGGCGCACTACCGCGGCGCCCCGGCCTCGGCCGACGACGGCGCTCAGCTCCGGCCGCCGACCAGGTCCCGGGCGGCCTGGGCGAAGGCACGGACGCGGGCGGTGGCGCTGTCGGTCCGCCACAGCAGGCCCCAGCGCAGCGGTGGCGCGTCGGTGAACCGGACATAGGCGACGTCCGGGCGGACGTAGTACCGCCTGGCCTGGGCGCCGACGGGGAAGACGCCCTGGCCGGCGCCGATGAGGGTGAGCATCTCGTTGAACGTGGCCGCCGAGGGCCCGGGTTCGATCGGCCGGCCGGAGGGGGTGGTGCGCGGGGTGCGGTCGGCGCGCAGGGATTCGGGCAGCGTGTCCGGGAGCTGGAGCAGCCGGACCCGGGCCAGGTCCTCCAGGGAGACCGACTCGCGGCGGGCGAAGGGGTGCTGTGCCGGCACCGCGAGCAGGCGCGCCTCAGACACCAGGGGCGGTCCCGTGGCGATGCCGGGCTCCTCGACGGGGAGGGTGCCGAGCGCGACGTCGATCTCCCGGTCGCGCAGCCAGGGCATGAGATCGGTCATCTGCGCCTCGCGGAGTCGCACGTCGCAGTCGGGGTGGCGTCGCCCGAAGAGCTCGGCCGCCCCGACCAGCAGTTGGCCGCCCGCGGCCCCGACGAAGGCGGCCCGCAGCGTGCCGGTGACGCCGCGGCCGGTGGCGACGGCCTGTTCCACCGCGGCGGCGATCTCGTCCCAGGCGGGCCGCGTCCGCTCGTACAGCTGCCGCCCCACCACGGTGAGCTCCACCCGGCGGCTGGTGCGGTTGAACAGGGGGACGCCGACGCGCCGCTCCAGCCTGGCGATGGTCTGGCTGATCCGGGCGGTCGACACCCGCAGCCGCTCGGCGGTGCGGCCGAAGTGCAGCTCCTCGGCGAGGGTGAGGAACGCTTCGAGCTCGTGTCGCTCCAGCATGGTCACCCCTCCGATCGTTAAGTCACCGTTGACGATCCTTGCACAGGAGCGCGTTGATCGGCTCCCCGCCGCGTTCGAGAGTGGAGGCGCTCGACACCCCCTCGTTCGCCCTGCTGAAGAACCGCTACGACGTCGAGCTGATCCGCGACGGCGAGCGCTGGGTCGCACGCCGCACGCGCGTCGACAACGCCCGGTACACCGGCGACCCCACCGCGATCTTCGCCTGACGGACCAACCACAAGACCATCACCGGAGGAAGGCTCCTCATGAACCCCATCGACGAACTGCGCGCCACCGTGCGCGGCCAGGTGCTGCTGCCCGGCGACCCCGGCTTCGACGCGGCTCGCCGGCCCTGGAACCTGGCCGTGGAGCAGCCCGTGGCGGCCGTGGTCGAGGCCGCCGACGCCGACGACGTCGCGGGCCTGGTCCGGTTCGCGCGCTCCGCCGGCCTCGGCGTCGCCACCCAGCCGAACGGGCACGGTGCCACCGGCCGCACGGACGGCACGATCCTGCTGCGCACCCGGCGGCTCGACTCCGTGGAGATCGACCCGGTCGCCCGCCGCGCCCGCGTCGGCGCGGGCGTGTCGTCGGGGCGGCTCCAGGCGGCGGCCGCCGAACACGGCCTGACCGGTCTGCCCGGCAGCTCCCCGGTCGTCAGCGTCGCGGGCGTCGCGCTGGGCGGCGGGCTGAGCTGGTTCGGCCGCGCCCACGGCTGGGTCGCCGACAGCGTCGCCGCCCTCGACATCGTCGACGCGGAAGGCCACCGGCGGCACGTCACCGCCGCGACCGACCCCGAGCTGTGCTGGGCGCTGCGCGGCGGGGGCGGCGAGTACGCCGTCGTCACCGCCCTCGAACTCGCCCTGCGCCCCGCGCCGCGGCTGTTCGGCGGCCGGATGCTGTGGACCGCCGAACACGCCCCGGCCGTGCTGGACGCCTACCGGCGCGTCACCGCCACCGCTCCGGACGAACTGACCGTCTGGTTCGACCTGCTGCACTTCCCCGGCGCCGAGCCGATGGTCGCCGTGGACGTCACCCACCTCGGCGACCAGGACCGGGCCCGCCACCTGCTGGCCCCGCTCGACGCGCTGCCCGCGCCCCTGTCCGACTCCAGACGCGTCATGTCGGTGGCCGAGCTGGGCACCATCACCGCGGAACCCACAGAGCCTGGCCCCGGCCGGTCGCGCGGCGAGCTCCTCACCGAACTGGACGACACCGCCGGCAAGAGCCTGCTGGCCGAGCCCATCGCGCCCCTGCTCAGCGTCCAGCTGCGGCACCTGGGCGGCGCGTTCGCCCGGCCCTCGGACAGCCCGCACGGCCCGCTGACCCAGCCCTACGCGCTCTACCTGTTCGGCATCCCGACCGACCCCGACACCGCCCGGGCCGTCACCGCCAGGCAACGCGCCCTGGTCGACGCCCTCCCGGTGACCGGCCGCAAGCCGCTCACCTTCCTCAACCCCGAGGAGACCGCGGCCGACGCCTTCGCGCCCGAGGCGTTGGACCGCCTGCGCGACGCCAAGCGCCGGCATGACCCGGGGAACACCTTCCGCGGCAACTTCCCCGTGCTCCCCTGAGGGGACGGCCTCACCGCCTCGGGGTGAACGGCTCCGAGGGGTAGCCGGTGTCGAAGTGCATGTAGTCGGGCACGTCGATGTTCTGCCAGATCCAGCCCTCGTCGACGAACGTCTGCCAGACCAGGCCGCCTTCGAGGACCTTGCCCCGGCCCTCGGTGCGCGCGGCGAACTCGGCGCTGGGGGACCAGCAGTCGCAGCGCAGGTCCATCCACGGGTTCTCCAGCGGGTTGACGTCGATGGCGCGGCCGTTGGCGTGCGGGGACTCGTCCTCGGGAGCGTTGATCTGGTCGGGGCGGCGGCAGTTGTAGGCGGCCGTGTTGTCGTCGGCCATGCTGGCGTCGTTGTCGCCGTCGTACTCCTCGACGGGCCGCATCCGGCGGATCGGGAAGCCCTCCTCGAACAGGCGGGTGAAGACGCGGACGACGCTGTCGGCGACGTCGGCGTTGACCACGAGGACCCCGCGGGCGATCCCGCCGTCGAAGTCGACGTGGTTGATCTCGACCCGCCGCAGGTCCTCGCGGGTGGCCGGGCAGCCCTCGCGCCACATGCCGGACGCGACCATCTCCTCCCACTGTTCGACGGGCACCTCCCGGACGACGGGATCGGCGCCCGGTGGTTCAGGGGTGGTGGGGTCGGGGGTGGTCGGTTCGGGTGTCGTGGGTTCGGGTGTCGTGGGTTCGGGCGTCGTGGGTTCGGGGGTGGTCGGTTGAGGTTCGGTGGGCTCGACGGTGGGGCCGGTGGAGGAGTCCTGGGAGCCGGAGCAGGCCGTGGTGGCCAGGAGCAGGGCGGTCAGCAGGGCCGTCAGCGGTCGACGGACGGTCACCGGTCCGGTCCCTCCGGGCGGCGAGGGCTCAGGGGGAGGTCGTAGGTGGCGAGCAGTCGGCCCTCCGGGGTGCGGGTCTCGCCGCGGGCGAGCCAGCCGTGTCGTTCGTAGTAGGGCCCGGCGCCTTCGGGGCCGGCGGCGGTGACCAGGCTGGCGCGGGCGCAGCCGGCCTCGGTGGCGTCGGCGACGAACCGTCCGATCAGGGCCGCCCCGACGCCCAGCGACCGCGCCTGGCGGGCGACCACCACGTGGGAGAGCACGGCCGTGACGCCCGGGCTCGGCGCGGGCCCCGCCGTCCCCCGGCGGGGGACCAGCCGGCGCAGGTACCGCCCGAGGCGGGTGCGCAGGAAGTGCCAGGCCAGGCGAGGGCGGACGGCCAGGCTCGCCACGGCGCGCGCGGCGAGCCGTGGGCCGTGCGAGCGCAGCACGTGGCGCCGGTGGGCCGGCGGGTCGAGGACGCCGACCAGGAAGCCCACCGGATGGCCCGCGGCCTCGACCACATAGGCGCGGGCGTGCCGGCCGGTGAGATAGGTCCGGGTGTAGGAGGTCAGGAAGCCGGCGCCGAGCCGGGCGAAGAAGCCGTGCGGGAAGTGGTCGAGGTGTTCCGCCACCACGAACGGCAGGTCGGCCGGGGTCATGGGGCGCAGGAGACGCGGCGGCCGTTCGCCCGGGGGCCGCATCGCCGGGATCACCGCCGGGCTCAGGGGTCCCACGGGCGTCTTGCCCTGGGCCGGGGCATGGTCGGACCGCGCGGAGACGCGGGGGTCGGCATCCACACCCGCAAGCTACTACAGTCTGTAGGAATTCGTGGAGGAGGGCTTTCCGGCCTCCGGTCGCGGCGGAGCTCCGGCCGCCGGGCAGACTGGGCCCCGGCGGCTCCACGGCCGCCGCCGGGCAGCGCGAGAGAACGAGGGTGAACGACGATGCGGCCGCTGGGAGATCTTGAAGCCGAAGTCATGAACGTGGTGTGGCACAGCGCCGAGCCCGTGACCGTGCAGAACGTCGCCGACTCCCTCAACGAACGCCGCCCGCTGGCCTACACCACGGTCATGACCATCGTGGACCGGCTGCGCGCCAAGGGCTGGCTGACCAGGGAGAAGGCCGGCCGCGCCTACCGGTACACCGCCGCCCGCTCCGCCGACGACTACACCGCCGCCCTGCTGGAACAGGCCCTGGACACCACCGCCGACCGCACCGGCGCCCTGGTCCGCTTCGCCGGCCGCCTCGACCCCACCGAGGCCGCCGCCCTGCGCGCCGCCCTCACGCGGGTCGAGAAGGACCCCGACACCCGCGAAGGAGACTGACGTGCCCGTCATGCTCGCGCTCCTCCTCCACGCCCTCGCCCTCGGCTACCCCGCCACCCGCCTCCTGGCCGGCGCCGCCTGGGTCGCCCGCTTCCCCGAGACCGCCCTGCGGCTGTGGCACGCCGGCGTCCTGGGGTTCTTCACCTCGCTGACCGCCGTGCTGCTGCTGGCCGCCCACGACCTGTGGGAACACCTGGTCGCCTGGCTCTTCCACGCCCACGAGAAGAAGGTGCACGCCGCCTACGCCGGTTCCGTCCCCCTCACCGGCATCGCCGACGCCGCCCTGCTGCTCCTGCTCGCCGGGGCGGGCACCCTCTCCGTCACGGGGGCCTACCGGTTCGTCAGGGCACGCCGGCAGCGGGCCGAACACCGCCTGGTCGTCGACGCGTTGGCCGAGCCCGTGCCCAGCCGGGTCAGCGGTCTCCGGGTGCTGGACCACCCGACCCCGGCCGCCTTCTGCGTCCCGGGCTCCGGCGGCCGGTCCCGCGTCGTCCTCACCACCGGAGCCCTGCGCCTGCTCACCCCGCGCCAACTGGCGGCCACCGTCGAGCACGAGCTGGCCCATCTGCGGCTGCGCCACCACCACGCCATCCTGGTGGCCGACACGGTGACCGCCGCCGTCGGCTGGACCGGCCTGCTGCGGGACTACGCGCCCCAGGTGCGGCGCCTCAGTGAGATGGCCGCCGACGACCGGGCGGCCCGCCGCCACGGCCGCACCAACCTGGCCAGCGCACTCCTCGACCTGGGCACCGTCACCGACGTCGTCCCCGGCCAGCGCGCCGGCACGCTGCCGATGACAGGACCCGACCTGGCAGAACGCGTCCGCCGCCTGATCGACCGCCCGCTCGCCGGCGGCCGCGCCCGGGTCCTGCCCACCATCGCCCTCGGCATCGGCACCGTGCTGCTGGCGATACCCGCGGCCGTCTCGCTGGCCCCCGCCGTCTCGATCGCCGGCACGGCGCACGCCGAGAAGCCGCACCGCGAGTGACCGGCCGGCGGAGCGCCGGCCGGAGCGCCCGGCGGGGGAGCGGCCGGCCGGAGCGGGTCAGCCCTTGAGCCCGCCGGCCAGCAGGTCCGCGCGCCAGAAGCGCTGGAGCGCCAGGAGCAGGGCGATGAGGGGGAGGATGGAGATGGCCGAGCCGACGATGATGAGCGGGTACAGGTCGGTGTCCCCCGCGCCCTTGGCGAGGAACGAGTACAGGCCGAGGGTCATCGGGTACTTGTCCTGGTCCGAGAGCATGATGAACGGGAGCAGGAAGTTGTTCCAGATCCCGACGAACTGCAGCAGGAACACGGTGACCAGGCCCTGGGCCATCATCGGCAGCACGATGGTGGCGAAGATCCGCAGCTCCCCGCTGCCGTCCACGCGGGCGGCCTCCAGCGTCTCGGTCGGGACCGCCGCCTGGGCGAAGACCCGGCAGAGGAAGATGCCGAACGGGTTGATGACGGTGGGCAGCAGCACGGACCAGTAGGTGCCGGCGAGGCCGAGTTCCGCGAGCAGCAGGTACTGCGGGATGGCCAGCACGATCCCCGGCACCAGGACGCCGGCGAGGATGAAGCCGAACAGCAGCTCGCGACCGCGGAAGGCGAACTTGGCCAGGCCGTAGCCGGCCATCGCCGAGACCAGCGTCGACGCCAGGGCGCCGCCGCCGGCGTAGACCAGGCTGTTGAGGCCCCAGCGCCAGAACTGCCCGTCGCCGTACGTGCTGAGCGAGGAGATGTTGTCCCAGAGGCCGGTGCCGGGGGCGAAGCTGAAGCTGGTGAAGAGCTCCCGCGGCGACTTGGAGGAGGCGACGAGCACCCACACCACCGGCACCAGGCAGTAGACGGCGCCGGCCAGGAGCACCAGGGTCGCGGCCGGGGCCATCCGGGGCCGCGTCCGCGGCCGCGTGGCGACGCCGCTCACGCGTCACCCCCGAAGGTGCGCCGCTGGAAGAAGCGGAGGATGACGAGCGAGACGAGCAGCGTGCCGACGGCCAGCACGACCGAGGCCGCCGCGGCCCCGCCCAGGTTGTCGTTCATGAACGCCTCCTGGTAGATCTTCATGAGCGGCACCCAGGTCGAGGAGATGGTGGTCGTGATCGGCCGCAGCGTCGCCGGCTCGCTGTACAGCTGGATGGTGCCGATGACCGAGAACAGACCGGTCAGGACGAGCGCCGGGGCCACGAGCGGCACCTTGATGCGCAGGGCGATGGTCCACTCCGAGGCGCCGTCGATCCGCGCGGCCTCGTAGACCTCCGACGGGATCGACCGCAGCGACGTGTAGATGATGATCATGTTGAACCCGACGCCCGACCAGAGCGCGATGTTGGCCAGGGCGAAGTAGAGGACCGGGTAGGAGAGCATGTCGAGCGGCCCGGCACCGAACTCCCTGGCCAGGTAGTTCACGGGGCTGGTGCTCGGCAGGTAGAGGAAGCCCCACAGCAGGCTCGCGATCACCCCGGGGACCGCGTAGGGCAGGAAGATCGCGGTCCTGGCGAAGCCCGCGAAGCGGACCCGGGGCGTGTCGAGGAGCAGGGCGAAGAGCAGCGCGAGGCCGAGCACGCTCGGCACGGCGATGAGGCCGTAGCCGAGGAGCCGCCCGAGGCCCGCCACGAACTCCGGGTCGCCGAGCACCGCGGAGTAGTTGTCGAGACCGATGAACCCCTCGACCCGGCGGCCGTACGCCCCGGAGCCCTCGACCCGCAGGCCGCGGAAGCTCAGGTAGAGCGCGTAGCCGATCGGCACCAGCAGGAACGCGACGAAGAACCCCATGGCCGGGGCGACGAACAGCCAGGGGACGAGGCGCCGCCTGGCCCGGCGGGCCCGGTGGGGCGGCGCGGGGGCCCGCCGGGCGCCCACGACCTGGGCGCCCGGCGTGAGGGTGGTCGTCTGCTCGGTGGTCATCGCCGCACCGGGTAGCCGGAGTCTTCCAGGTCCTCGATGACGGCCTCCTGCGTGGCGGTGTAGACGTCACGGAAGGAGGTGCCGTCCAGCGCGGCCTGGTTGAGCGCGTCGCTGAACGCGCTCTGCGCCACGTTGACGTTGGGACCCCAGGTCATCGGGATCGTCGTGTCCTGGATGACCTGGTCGGCCATCGCGTAGAAGTCCGTCTGCTCGGGCATGAGCCGCGGCGGGTCGCTGGAGAGCGTGGCCTCGCGTCCGCCGTTGCCGCCGGGGTAGAGGTCCAGGTCGAGGAGCAGCTCCGAGCCCTCGTCCGAGGCGCCGAGCCAGGCGGCGAACTCCGCGGCCTCCTCCGCGTGTTCCGACTTCTCCGGGACCAGGTAGGTGGACCCGCCCTGGAACGGCACGGCCGGGTCGCCCGGCGTCCACTGCGGCAGCGGTGCGGCCGCCCACTGCCCGGCCGTGTCGGGCGCCACGGAGTACAGGACGCTCGGCGCCCAGGCGGCCGCCGCCCAGCTGAGGATCCGGCCGTCGTTGACCTTGGCGTTCCACTCGGGGGTCAGCAGCGGCTCGACGGAGACCAGGTCGCGTTCGACGAGGTCCTGCCAGAAGTCCGCGGTCCGGAGCGAGGCCTCGTCGGCTATGCCGACCGTCCACCCCTCGTCGTCGGCGTTCCACCAGCGGGATCCGGCCTGGGCGGCCTGCGCGGCGAAGAACTCGAACTGGCTGGCCGAGAAGCTGGCGATGTAGACGTCCGGGTCCTGGGCGTGGATGGTCTCGGCCGCCGCCGCGTACTCCTCCCACGTCGTCGGCACCTCGACGCCGTACTGCTCGAAGAGGTCGGCCCGGTAGGTGAGCATCATGGGCCCGATGTCCTGCGGCACCCCGTAGACCCGGTCGTCGACGCTGTTCAGGGCCCAGATGTTCTCGTCGACGTTCTCCCGCACGTCGGCGACGTCGTCGGTGATGTCCCGGACCGCGCCGGAGACGACGAGCGAGGGCAGCGCGCGGTACTCGACCTGCACCAGGTCGGGCACGTCGTCGGCGCGGTCGGCGGCGAGCAGCTTGGACGAGGTCTCCGCCGTGCCCCCGACCTCGGAGAGCTCGATGGTGACGCCGGGGTGCTCCTCCTCGTACCGCTCGATGATCGCCTGCGCGGCGGGATCGGCGGCCTTGAGGCTGTAGGTCCAGAACTCCAGCGTGACGGGCCCATCCGCCTCGTCCGACTCGGCGCCGCACCCCGCGAGGACGGTGGTGACGCCGGCGACGGCCAGGGCCGTCAGCGCGCGGGCGAGGCGAAGGCGGCCCCCGCCGCTGCGAGTTCGGGGTGGCGTGGTCATGCACATCTCCTTTGACGCACAGGGAAAGCGTCCCGCTTGTCCCTGCTTGAGGTTGCCCTATGCTCATGGCAACGTTGTCATTCGTCAAGTGGCCTGCCCCGAACCCAAGGAGCCGATGTGCCCGCTGCCGAGATACGTCCCGTCGTCGCGGGCTGCCATCCGGACCCGTCCGTCTGCCGGGTCGGCGAGGACCACTACCTGGTGACCTCGTCGTTCACGTACTTCCCCGGGCTCCCCGTGCACCGCAGCCGGGACCTGGTGCGGTGGGAACGGGTGGGGCACGTGCTCGCCGACCCGGACCACGTCGACCTCGACGGGCTCGACGTCTCCGACGGGGTGTGGGCGCCCACCATCCGGCACCACGACGGGCTCTTCTACGTGGTCTACACGGTCGCCGAGGACCGCCGGGGCCGCGCCACCTTCGTCACCACCGCCGCCGATCCCGCGGGCCCGTGGTCACCGCCGGTCCGCCTGGACGCCGAGGGCATCGACCCGTCGCTGTTCTTCGACGTCGACGGCCGCGCCTGGTTCACCGCCACCCGGGACGCGCTCGCGGCCGACGCCACCGGACCCGCCGAGATCTACCTGCGCGAGTTCGACCACCAGTCGCTCAGCCTCTTCGGTCCGACCCGGGTGATCTGGCGCGGCGCGGTCACCGGCACCTGGGTCGAGGCGCCGCACCTGTACCGGCGGGGCGACGTCTACCACCTGCTGGCGGCCGAGGGCGGGACCGAGCGCAACCACGCCGTCACGGCGGCCACGGCGAGCGCGCCCACCGGCCCCTACACGACCGACCCGCGCAGCCCGCTGCTGACCCACCGTCACCTCGGGGCGGGGGCCTCGGTGCAGAACGTGGGCCACGCCGACCTCGTCGACACCCCGACCGGCGACACCTGGGCGCTGGTGCTCGGCGTCCGCCCGGTGGACGGCGCGCACAACCTCGGCCGCGAGGTGTTCCTGGTGCCGGTCTCCTGGGAGCCGGAGGGGCCCGTCTTCGCGCCCGGCGTCGGCGCGCTCACCGGCCCGGACGACCACGCGGCCGGGGCGGACGACGCCCCCGCCGACTGGGTCGGGCTGCGGGGCCCCGTCCCGCACCGGTGGCGCGGGCGGGATCTCTCGCTGGCGCCCGCGCCCGACGGGCTCGCCTCCCGGGGGCGCCCCGCGTTCCTCGGCCGCCGCCAGGACCGGCACCGATTCGCGTTCGCGGCGACGGTCCCGGCCCCCGCCTCGCCCGAGAAGCACGCCGCGCTGGTGGCGTTCCAGAACCAGGACCGCTTCGTCAGCCAGTCGGTGGTGCGCTCCGCCGACGACGTCGTGGTCGAGACCGTCCTGTGGGACGGCGGGGCCCGCACGGTGCTCGCCGAGCGCCCCGGCGCCGACCGGCAGCGTCTCGAGATCCGCTCCGACGGCCGGAGCTACGCCTTCGGCGCGGTGGTCGGGGGCGACTTCGAGGCCCACGCCACGGTCGACGCGCGGCTGCTCAGCACCGAGGACGCGGGCGGCTTCGTCGGCGTGCTCCTCGGCGTGGCCCACCAGGGGCCGGCCACCACGCCGTGGGTCACGGTCGAGGACGTGACCTACACCGGCTCCTGGGCCGGGGCGCCTAGGCCGGCCGGCGAGCCGGCGCCGCCGAGCTGCGCCGGGCGACCAGGGACGGGGCGATGAGGTGGTGGCGGGGCTGCTCCCCGCCCATCACGCCGAGCAGGACCTCGATGCAGGTGCGGCCCAGGGCCACGAAGTCCTGGCGGACCGTGGTCAGCGAGGGCACCAGGTACTCGGAGCCCTTGATGTCGTCGAAGCCGACGAGCGACACGTCGCCGGGGACCGCGACCCCCTGCTCCGCGAACGCCGCGAGCACCCCCATCGCCATCTGGTCGTTCCCGGCGAACACGGCCGTCGGCCGCCGCGTGCGGCGGGCCACGTCGAGCCCGAGACGGTAGCCGCTGGCGGCCGAGAAGTCGCCCTCGAGCAGTTCGGGGGACGGCACGCCGGCCGCGAGCATCTCGGCCTGCCAGCCGTCCACCCGGGCGCGGGCGTCGAAGGTGGTCAGCCGGCCGGTCAGGTGCAGGATCTCCCGGTGGCCGAGCTCCAGCAGGTGGCGCGTGGCGAGCCGGGCGCCGAGCTCCTGGTCCAGCTCGACGGAGCCGATGGCGGGGTTGGCCAGGTCTCCGGACATCACCACTGTCATCGGCACCCGGGTGACGAGCCCCTCCAGGGCCTCCGCCCCCACGGGGCGGTCGGCGATGACCGCGACGCCCTCGGCGGCCTGGCTGGCCAGCCGGTCCACGGTCTCGGCGAGCCGGTCGACGTCGCCGCCCTGCCAGCTGCTCATGTTGACCCAGTAGCCGGCGCGCTGGGCCGCCTCCTCGACGCCCAGCAGGATGCGCGGGAGCTCGAAGAGCTCGGAGCCCGCGATGACCACGCCGATGGTCATCGACCGCCCGCTCTTCAGCGATCGCGCCACGTCGTTCCTGCGGTAGCCGAGGCGCTCTATGGCCGCGACCACCCGGTCCCTGGTCCCTGGGCGCACCGACGGATGGTTGTTGAGCACGCGGCTGACGGTGACGTGTGCCACGCCCGCTTCCCTGGCCACGTCCACCATGCTCGGGGGACGCGCCGAACCCCGCTCGGTCACACCGCTCCACCTCCGGCCGGCCCGGCGGCCGGCGATCACGGCATCCTAGTCGCTCGTCCCCGCGCGGGGCGGCGCCGCTCGACGCGGGCCGGCCGGGCTGGCCCGTCTCAGGGGCGGGCCGCGCTCAGCTCGGCGAGTTCGGCGGCGATGGCGCGGAGCCCGTCGACGGAGACCCGGGCGACGGGCAGGGCGGCCAGCCCGATCAGCGAGATGGTGGCCATGAACTGGAGGTTCTCCGTGTCCGTGACGCCCGGGAGGTGTCGGCGCAGGATCTCGGCCGCCGCCGGGTCGGCGGTCAGCTCGGCCACCGGTGTGCGGACCGAGAACCGCCCGTCGGGGAACTCCTCGACGGGCGGCAGGGCGCGCAGCGTCTCCGCGCCGCGCTCGCGCTGGGCCCGCACCAGCAGGTGCTCGGGGCCGACCGGGCCCTCGGCCGGCAGGCCGAGGCGCTCGAACTGGTCGGCCGGCGCCTCCGCTTCGCGCAGCAGCCGGACGAGCAGCCCGGCCATCCGCAGCTCCGCCTCGTCGTCCACGAGGGGGGTGCTCTGCTCCGGGTCGGTGGCGAGGTCGAAGAGCAGGGAGCCGAACGCGGCGGTGTTGATCATCGAGTGGCCCGGCACGCTGATCAGCCGGACGCCCTTGGTGAAGCCGAAGGGCTCGACGAGCCGGATGTCGGCCAGTTCGGCGGGGGAGAACCTGGCCTTCATGTGGGTGGGCATCAGGGTGTACTCGTTGAGCGGCGCGTTGCTGTCGTCGACGCAGGCCCGCAGGTAGACGTGGCGGCCGTCGGTCACGTTGACGTGACCGCCGAAGCTGCCGAAGAGGCCGGCCTCGCGGACCGGGGTGTCGTCGGCGAGGGTGTCGCGCAGCGGCCGGCCCCGCATGTCCGGTGGGCGTGGCACGTCGAAGAACTCCAGCAGGGTGGGCGCCAGGTCGATCGTCTGCACCAGCGAGGAGCGGCGCTCGCCCGCGGCGCCGAGCCGCGGGTCCCAGACGAACAGCGGCAGGTGGACCAGCTCGTCGAACCAGGGCAGCACGCCCTTGCCCCACCAGCCGTGCTCGCCGAGCAGCAGGCCGTGGTCGGTGTTGACGATCAGCAGGGTGTCGTCCCAGAGCGCGAGCTCGTCCATCAGGTCCAGGACCCGGCCGAGCGAGTGGTCGCACATCGACAGCAGCGCGGCGTACTCGTAGCGGGCGTGGTCGGTCTCCGCGCCGGTCTCGGCCACCTTCTTGTAGTCGGGCCAGTCGAAGTGCGGTCCGGCGTAGTCGTGCGGGTAGAGGTCCTTGTACCGCTGGTGCGAGAAGAAGGGCTCGTGCGGGTCGAAGGTCTCGATCTGGACGAACCACCGGTCGGCGGCGGCGTTGGTGCGGACGAACTCCACCCCGGCGTCGAAGGTGAGGGTCTGCGGGTGGACCTCCTCGGTCGGCAGATGCTGCCGGTTGACCCAGTCCTGCCGGTAGCCGGGGCGGCGGACCTCCTTGAGGTCCCTGGGCATCGGCGGGTCGGCGACCTGGCCCTTCCACGGGTCGCCCTCCTGGCCGCGGAAGAACTCCCAGGTGGAGTAGCGGCCGTGGTAGGTGGCGCCGCCGTCCTCCCAGTAGTGCGGGTGGTCGCTGGCGAGGTGGGTGTGGACGCCGGCCTGCCTCAGCAGCTCCGGCATCGAGTCGTCGAACGGCTCCAGCGGCCCCCACGAGCGGTGCAGGAAGTTGTGCCGGCCGGTGTGCAGTTCGCGGCGGGCCGGCATGCAGGGCAGCGAGCCGGCGTAGGCGTTGTCGAAGGTGACGGAGCGCTCGGCGAGCCGGGCGAAGTTGGGGGCGTGCGTCCAGTCGGCCCCGTACGGCGGCAGCAGGTGCCGGTTGAGGCTGTCGAACATCACCATGATGGCTTTCACGGGCGCTCCTGCGGGGAGTCGGAGGTGGCGGCGGGGGATCCCGGGTCGAGGTCGTCGCTCTCCAGCCGCCGCAGCACGTCGCGCAGCCAGGCGACCCACCAGTCGACGGCGCCGGCCCCGTACTGGTGGACGAGGTCGGCGGCGGCCTGGTGGCGGCGGGTGTCGAGGCCGGGCAGCGGGTCCTCGAAGTGGATGGTGCGGTCCCGGTGGCGGTTCCTGGCGATCTGCTCGGTGCGGTGGTCGAGCTCGGTGGTCACCAGGCGGATGGCCGCCGCGCGGTCGAGCGCCACGGTGATCAGGAAGCGGTTGACGAAGTCGGAGTCGTGGAAGCGGCTGGTGGGCTCGTAGGGCGAGTCGATCCAGTCGCGCAGCGCCTGGCGGCCCCGCTCCGTCAGCCGGTACACCCGGGCGTCGGGGCGCCGCTCCCGCGGGTCGACGCGGTCCTCGACCCAGCCGTCCGCCCGCATCCGGGCCAGGGCCCGGTAGATCTGGCTGTGGTGCACCCGCGAGGTCACGAACTGGCCGTCGGCGGCGAGCCAGTTGCGCAGGTCGTAGCCGCTGTGAGGGCGGGTCGCCAGCAGCCGGAGCAGGACGTGTTCGAGCTTCATCGGGCCCCCTGTGTGCGCTTGCACATATGTGCGGCCGAACATAGGTCGCTCCGTTCCGCCACGTCAAGGGCCGTGCGCGGGCCGGTTACCGTTCTTCGCATGCCTGTCGAACAGTCAGCACACCCGGACGACCGCGCCACACCCCGTCGCCGCGGCTACGCCAAGGGGAAGGCCCGCCGCGAGGAGATCGTGCGCACCGCCCTGCGAACCTTCGCCGAGCAGGGCTACCGGAGCACGTCCATGCGGGAGATCGCCGAGGCGGTCGGCCTCAGCCAGGCCGGGCTGCTGCACCACTTCCGCAACAAGGACGACCTGCTCACGGAGGTGCTGCGGCTGCGCGACGCCGAGCAGTCCGCGTTCAACCGGGCCCTCGCCGAGGAGAACGGCATGGTCGCGCTGCGCCGGCTGGTCGACCTGATGGAGCTCAACGCGAGCCAGGCCGGCCTGGTGCGGCTCTACACCGTGCTGCGGGGCGAGTCGGTGGGCGGGGAGCACCCGGCGCAGCCGTACTTCGCGGAGCGGTTCCTGGTGCTGCGGGAGCGGGTGGCCGGCTATCTGCGACACGCCCGCGACGTGGAGGGCGTGATCCGCGCCGACGTGGACGTGACGCAGGCGTCCACGGTGATCATGGCCGTGATGGACGGCCTCCAGACCCAGTGGCTGCTCGTCCCCGACGCGGTGGACCTGGCCGGCGCCTTCGAGCGCTTCCTGGACGACTACCTGCGAGGACTGTCCTAGTTCGTCCGGTGATTCGACCCCGGCAAAGAACTCGCAACAAACCATTCACATGATTGGTTTCTGGGTCTACAGTGCTCCCACGCTGCCCACCGACGCTGGGTGGTGCCGCCAACGACGGCGGATGGAGAGACAGGAAGCCCATGAGAGTCGATCGAACAGCCGGGGGCGTCACCCGGCGCAGCACACTTCTCGGCCTCGCCGGCCTCGGCCTGGCCGCCGTGAGCGGTTGTCGCCTCGCGGTGGACGAGGCCCGGGGCGCCACGGGCGGCGGCGGAGCCCGCAGGGGCGGCACGCTCACCGTCGCGATCAACGTCGACGCCCAACCCGACAGCGTCCAGGCGCACAACGCCAACTCGGTCATCTGGCGCCGCCTGGTCTTCGAGACCCTGACCGCCTACGACTCCTCGGGCACCCCGCAGCCGCTGCTCGCCACCGACTGGGAGATCCGCGACGGTGGCCGCACCGTGGCCATCGACCTCCGTGACGACGTCCGGTTCCACACCGGCCGCCCGATGACCGCCCGGGACATCATGTTCTCGCTGACCAGGTCGGCCGACCCGGTCGCCAGGTCCCAGGCGCGCGCCGCCACCTCGCTGATCACCGACATGACGGCCGACGGCGACCACGCGCTGCGCATCCGGCTCAGCCGCCCCGCGAGCAACCTCTTCGACGCCTTCGAACTCGCCAGCGTCGTCGACGAGGAGAGCGCCGACGGCATAGCCGACGGCAGCGCCATGATCGGCACCGGACCCTTTCGCTGGGGCACCTGGAACCCCGGCTCCGGACTCACCCTGGTCCGCAACGACGACTACCGGGTCCCGGAACGGCCCTACCTGGACCGCGTCGAGCAGCCCACCATCACCGACCCGACCGCGCTGATCACCGCCATCCGCAGCGGCCGGGCCGACATCGCCTACGGCGCCTCCCCGCTCGACGCCCGCGGCGCCTCCACCGACGGGCGCTACGAGATCAACGCCGGCGTCACCGTCGACTACGCGATCGGCATGGACGTCACCAGCGCGCCCTTCGACGACATCCGGGTGCGCCGGGCCGTCGCCCACGCCATCGACCGCGACCGCATCGCCGACCAGGTCTTCGCCGGCTACGGCAGGCCCACCAGCCTCTGGTGGAGCGAGAAGGAGGCCGGCTGGAGCCAGGAGCAGTCGGACACCTACGACTACCGGCCGGACCGCGCCCGGGACCTGATCCGGGAGGCCGGCGCCACCGGCACCGAGGTGGCCATCGTCACCACCCCCATCCAGGCCGTGCAGAGCACCGCCCAGATCGTCCGCTACAACCTGGAGGAGGCCGGACTCCGGGTCAGGACCCAGGTCCTCGACCCCGTCGAGTACAACAGCCGCCAGGTCGAGGGGAACCTGGGCCAGCTGTTCATCAACGGCTACGGCATCGCGGACCTGTCCGCGGCCACCTTCGCGACCCACCCCGCGTTCGCCGCCGAGCAGAACCCCTCGCACTTCACCACGGCCGAGTACGCCGACCTCGTCACCCGCGCCGCCACCGCCACCCCCGACGAGCGGGTGTCGGCCGTCCAGGCGCTCGGCGGCTACATGCTCGACCAGGCCTTCAACATCAGCATCGCCACCGCGCAGTCCACCATCGTCCGCTCCAAGCGGGTGCGGGACGTGCGGCAGACCTTCCTCGGCTCCTTCATCTTCGACGACACATACGTGGTGTGATCATGACCAGATTCCTGATCCGCCGGATCCCCTCAGCCCTGCTGGTCCTCCTCGCCACCTCCGTCCTCGCGTTCCTGCTGCCGCGCCTGGCCCCCGGCGACCCCGCCGCCGCCATCGCGGGCCCCGACGCCGGAGCCGAGGAGGTCGCCGCCATCCGCGCCGACCTCGGCTTCGACGAGCCGCTGGTCAGCCAGTACCTGAGCTGGTTCGGCGGCGTGCTCCACGGCGACTTCGGCACCTCCTACATCACCGGCCGGGAGGTCACGGACCTGATCGGCGACCGGTTCGGCTCCACCGTGCAACTCGCGCTGCTCGCCGCCCTGTTCATGATCACCATCGGCCTGGTGCTCGGCGTCGCCGCCGGCTCGAGCCGCCGCCCCTGGGCCAGGTCGATCCTCGACCTCACCTGCACCACCCTGCTCGCCACCCCCGCCTTCCTCACCGGCCTACTGCTCGCCCTGCTCCTCGGCGTGGCCTGGCAGGTCCTGCCCGTCAGCGGCGAGGTGTCACTGCTCGACGACCCCGAGATCGGCGTCCAGTACCTGCTGCTGCCCGCCTTCGCGCTCGCCCTGCCCCAGGCCGCCTCCATCGCCCGGCTCATCCAGAGCGCCATGCGCCAGGCCCGCGCCGAGGAGTACGTGCAGACCGCCGTCGCCAAGGGCGCCTCGGCCCGCCGCGTCACCGTCCGCCACGTGCTGCGCAACTCGCTGGCCAGCGCCCTGGTCTCGCTCGGCATGCGGCTCGGCGACCTGCTCGGCGGCGCCATCGTCATCGAGGCGATCTTCGCCCGCAACGGCCTCGGCAGCCTCGCCGTCACCAGCTCCGGACAGCGCGACTACCTCGTGATCGAGGCGCTGATCCTGCTCGCCGTCGGCATCGCCGTCCTGCTGCAACTGCTCACCGAGGTCGGCCTGTCGCTGCTCGACCCCCGCATCAGACTGGAGGGTGCCCGATGAGCCTCACCGGTGACCCCGCCGCGCCCCCCGCGCCGGCCGAAGCGCCGAAGGCCGCCACCGCCCGCCGGTACGAGGGCTGGCGCCGCTACCTGCTCGCGTTCCGCCGCCCCCGCGGCGTCGTCGGCGCCGCCCTCGTCCTGGGGCTGGTGCTGACCGCCCTGCTGGTGCCCGCCTTCAGCGACGGCTACGACCAGCAGACCGGCAACACCTTCGCCGACCCCTCGCTGGCCCACCCCTTCGGCACCGACGAACTCGGCCGCGACATCTTCGTCCGCACCCTCTACGGCCTCCGCTCCGACCTGGTGCTGCTGTTCGTCGGCGTCCCGCTCGCCATGGTCCTCGGCACCCTGCTGGGCATCGCCGGCGGCCTCTCCCGCGCCCTCGGCATGTTCCTCCAGCGCGTCTTCGACATCATCCTCGGCTTCCCGGGACTCGTCCTCGGCATCGTCATCGCGCTCATCCTCGAACCCGGATCCACCGCGCTGCTCATCACCATCGTGATCGTGCTGCTCCCCGGCTACGGACGGCTCGCCAGGGCCGCGCTGCTCGCCCAGGAACAGCGCGAATACGTGCTGGCCGCCCGCGTCCTCGGCGTCCCCAGGTGGCGGGTGCTGCTCCGGCACATCCTCCCCAACGCCATCGACCCGATCATCGTGCACACCGCGATCGCCATGGTGATCGCCATCTTCCTGGAGACCGGCCTCTCCATCGTCGGCCTCGGCATCCAGCCCCCGCAGCCCTCCCTCGGCACCCTGCTCAACACCGGGGTCCGCTTCCTGTCCTACGCGCCCGTCTACGTGCTGGGCCCGACCCTCGTCCTCCTGCTGCTGGCGCTCGCCTTCAGCCTGCTCTCCGACGCGCTCAACGAGGCGGTGACCCGGAAATGACCGAACCACTGACGACCGAGACCCCGGTCGAGACCGACATCCTGCTGGCCGCCGGTGAACTGCGGATCACCTTCGACACGGCCGAGGGGCCCGTCACCGCCGTCGACGGCGTGTCGCTGCGCGTCAGGCGCGGCCGGATCACCGGTCTGGTCGGCGAGTCGGGCTCCGGAAAGTCCGTCACCGCCAGGGCCCTGATGCGCATGGTGCCCGAGCCGGGCCGCACCTCGGGCGGCAGCGTCCGCTTCGCCGGCACCGACCTGCTCACCCTGCCGGAACGCGAGATGCGCGCCATCCGCGGCGCCCGCATCGCCATGGTCTTCCAGGACCCGCAGGCATCCCTCAACCCCGTCCTCACCGTCGGGCAGCAGGTCGCAGAGGCCCTGATCGTGCACGGCGAGCGCCGCGCCAGGGCCGGGCGGCGGGCCGTGGAACTCCTCGACATGGTCGGCATCCCCGATCCCGAGCGGCGCGCCGGCGAGTACCCCCACCAGTTCTCCGGCGGCATGCGGCAGCGCGTCGTCATCGCCATGGCCCTCGCCCGCGACCCCGACCTGCTGATCGCCGACGAGCCCACCACCGCCCTCGACGTCACGATCCAGGCCCAGATCCTGCGGCTGCTCGCCGAACTCCGCGAGCGCACCGGCGTCGCGGTGCTGATGATCACCCACGACATGGGCGTGGTGGCCGAGCTGTGCGACGAGGTCGCCGTCATGTACGGCGGCCGGATCGTCGAGACCGGCACCGCCGAGGCCGTGTTCACCGCGCCCGCCCACCCCTACACCCGGGCCCTGCTGCGCGCGATGCCCCGGCTCGACGCGCCGACCGGCGGCCGGCTGCCCGCCATCCCGGGACAGCCCCCGGACCCGGCCAACCTCCCCACCGGCTGCGCCTTCAACCCCCGCTGCGTGCTCGCCCACGACCGCTGCCGCGCCGAGACCCCGGTGCTCGACGCCCTCCCGGCCGAACCCGACCACCGGGCCGCCTGCTGGGCCACCGCCGAAGGCCGGCCGGTGGCCGCCGCCGAGGCCCGCGCCGACGCGGCCGCCGAGGCCGCAGCGCCCGAACGACCCGCCATCGGCGACACCATCCTGGAGGTCGAAGACCTGCGGGTGGACCTCGGCAGCCGGCGCGCCTTCGGCCGCGGCGGCTCGCTGTACATCGTCGACGGCGTCAGCCTGCGGGTCGCCGCCGGCGAGACCCTCGGCCTGGTCGGCGAGTCCGGCTGCGGCAAGTCCACCCTCGCCCGCACCCTGGTCGGCATCAACCGGCCGGCGGCCGGCAGCGTTCGGATCCGCGGCCTGGACGTGGCCACCCTGCCGCGCCGCGCGGCCGCCGAGGCCAGAAGGGGCGTGCAGTACGTCTTCCAGGACCCCTACGCCTCTCTCAACCCGCGGCGCACCGTGCGCCAGGTGCTCGACGAGGCCCTGGAGGTGCGGGGCGTGCCGGCCGCCCGCCGGGCGGAGCGGGCCGCGGAACTCCTCGACCTCGTCGGACTCGGCGAACGCCACCTCGACCGGCTGCCGCACGCCTTCTCCGGCGGCCAGCGGCAGCGTGTCGGCATCGCCCGGGCCCTGGCCGTCGAGCCCGAGTGCCTGGTCCTCGACGAACCGGTCTCGGCGTTGGACGTCTCCATCCAGGCGCAGATCATGAACCTCCTCGCCGACCTGCGCGACCGCCTGGGCCTGGGCTATCTGTTCATCGCCCACGACCTGGCCGTGGTCCGGCACATCAGCGACCGCGTCGCCGTGATGTACCTGGGCCGCATCGTGGAGACCGGGCCCGCGGAACAGCTCTACGCCGACCCGCGGCATCCGTACACCGTCTCGCTGCTGTCCTCCGTGCCGACCCCCGAGGTCGGCGCAGGCCGCGAGCGGATCGTGCTCCGCGGCGACCTGCCGAGCCCCAAGAACCCGCCGTCCGGCTGCCGCTTCCGCACCCGCTGCCCGATCGGCCCGCTGGCCAACCCCGAGCGCACGGTCTGCGCCGAGCGGGACCCGGTGCTCACCATCGGCGGCCCCGCGGAGCACGGCGCGGCCTGCCACTTCCCCGGAGAGCTGCGCCTCAGCGCTCCGCGGGAGGAGCCGCGATAGGCCGTCGAGCATCTGCGGGCCCGTCAGTACCAGGCCCGGGGCTGAACCGCCCCCACGTCTCACGCCTCACACCGGCCCGCACCCGGGCCCAGGAAAGCGACAAGGAACCCGATGACCCAGTCAAGCCCCGACGTGCGGCAACCGGCCGGCGGCACGGACGACTCACGGGAGGCGCGGCTGGTCGCCACGCTCTCCCTGGAGCGTAAGGTCCGGCTGCTCACCGGCGGCAGCTTCTGGCGCACCGCCGCGGAACCCGCCGTCGGCCTCGCCTCGATGCTGCTCTCCGACGGTCCTTCGGGGGTGCGCGGCGAGCTCTGGGACGAGCGGCAGCCCTCGCTCAACCTGCCGTCCGCGACCTCGCTCGCCGCCACCTGGGACCCCGGGTTCGCCGGCCGGTACGGCGCGGTCCTGGCCCACGAGGCCAGGGCCAGGGGCGTGCACGTGGTCCTCGGGCCCACCATCAACCTGCACCGGAGCCCGCTGGGCGGCCGGCACTTCGAGTGCTTCGCCGAGGACCCGGCGCTCTCCGGGGCCCTCGCCGTCGGCTTCGTGCGCGGCCTGCAACGGTACGGGGTCGCCGCCGTGCCCAAGCACTACGTCGCCAACGACTCGGAGACCGACCGCTACACGGTCGACGTCCGCGTCGACGAACGCACCCTGCGTGAGCTGTACCTGGCCCCCTTCGAGGCCGCCGTCGTCGAGGGCGGCGCCTGGGGAGTGATGTCCGCCTACAACGCGGTCAACGGCGCCACCATGACCGAGAACGAGCTGCTGCGCAGCCCGCTGGACGACGAGTGGGGCTTCGACGGCGTCGTCGTCTCCGACTGGGCAGCCGTGCGCAGCACCGAGGCCAGCGCCCGGGCCCGCCAGGACCTGGCCATGCCGGGACCCGACGGGCCCTGGGGCGCGAGGCTGGTGGCCGCCGTCCGGGAGGGCCGCGTCCCCGAGGCCGCGATCGACGCCAAGGTGGTCCGCCTGCTGCGGCTCGCCGCCCGGGTCGGCGCGCTGGCCGACAGCGGTGCGGAGCGCGCCCCGGCGCCGCCCACGCCGCCCGCCGACTTCGCCCGCGAGGCGGCCGCCGCCGGCACCGTCCTGCTGCGCAACCACGGCCGCGAACTGCCTTGGCACGCGCGGGACATCGGCTCGCTCGCGGTCAGCGGCCAGGCCGCCGCGACCCCCCGCACCCAGGGCGGCGGCAGCGCCACGGTGATCCCCACCGCCCTCGTCACCCCGCTCGACGGGCTGCGGGCCGCGCTGCCGGAGGCTCGCCTCGCCTACGACGTCGGCGCCGTGATCAGCGACGCCCCCGTGCCGCTGCCGCTCCACGCGCTCACCAACCCCGCCACCGGCGAGCCGGGCGTGCGCGCCCGGTTCCTCGACGCCGACGGCGGGGAGGTGCGCGTCGAGGACCGGCGGGCCACCGACCTGCTCTGGTTCGGCGGCGGCTCGGCCGGCGCCCACACCCTTGAGCTGACCACCCGCTACCGGCCCGCGGAGGGCGGCCCGACCAGGCTGGCGGTCGCCAGCGTCGGCCGCGCCACCCTGTACGTCGACGGCCAGCCCGTCGTGCGGGCCGAGTTCGGCCACCACGACGGGCTCGGCGCCGGCCTCTTCGTGCCGCCCACCGCCTCCGGCGAGACCACGCTGGAGGCCGGCCGCGAGGTCGAGCTGCGCGTCGTCCACGACCTCACCTCCCGGAACAGCCGCACCGGCTCGGTGTCGCTGACCTTCGGGCTGCTGCCCCGGCTCGCCGACCCGGACGCCGCCATCGCCCGGGCCGCCGAGACGGCCCGCGGCGCCGACGTCGCCGTGGTCGTCGTGGGCACCACCGACCGGGCCGAGACCGAGGGCCGGGACCGCGAGACCCTCGCCCTGCCGGGCCGCCAGGACGACCTGGTGCACGCCGTCGCCGCCGCCAACCCGCGCACCGTGGTGGTCGTCAACGCCGGCGGGCCCGTGCTGATGCCGTGGCGCGACGAGGTGGCCGCCGTGCTGCTCACCTGGTTCCCGGGCCAGGAGTTCGGCGCCGCGCTCGCCGACCTGCTGCTCGGCGTCCGGGAGCCCGGCGGCCGGCTGCCCACCACCTGGCCCGCCGAACAGGCCGACGTCCCGGTCATCGACACCCGCCCGAAGGACGACCACCGGCTCGACTACGCCGAGGGCCCGCACATCGGCTACCGCGCCTGGCTCCGCGCCGGCCGCGCGCCCGCCTACGCCTTCGGCCACGGGCTCGGCTACACCGAATGGCGCCTCGACGGGCTCACGCTGCCCGACCGGCTCCGCGCCGGCGAGGAGGTGACCGCCACTGTCCGCGTCACCAACATCGGCCCACGCGCCGGCAAGCAGGTGGTCCAGCTCTACCTCTCCCGCCAGCACAGCGCCCTCGACCGGCCCGCCCGCTGGCTCGCCGGCTTCGCCGCCGTCCACCTCGAACCCGGCGCCACCGCGGACGTCCCGGTGGCGATCCCGGGCCGCGCCTTCGCCCACTGGGACGGCGCCGGCTGGGCCCACGAGCCGGGCGCGTTCACCGCACACGCCGGCACCGCGAGCGACGCGCTGCCGCTCTCCCGGGAGGTCCACCTGTCATGACCGCCGACCGGCCCAACTTCGTCATCATCGTGCCCGACCAGCTGCGCGCCGACGCGCTCGGCCGGTTCGGCAACGACCGGGCACACACCCCGCACCTGGACGCCCTGGCCGACAACGGCACCGTCTTCGGGCAGGCGTACGTCCAGCACCCGGTCTGCTCGCCGAGCCGCGCCTCGTTCCTCACCGGCTGGTACCCGCACGTCCGCGGCCACCGCACGCTCACCCACCTCCTCCAGGCCGACGAGCCCAACCTGCTGCGGATCCTCAAGGACGCCGGCTACCACGTCACCTGGGCCGGCACCCGCGGCGACACCTTCGCCCCCGGCGTCACCGAGCTCAGCGCCCACGAGTACGGGCACAGCGAGCCGCCCACCCGTCGGCAGTTCGTCAAGGACTACCCGTCCGACACCTGGGCCCGCGCCTTCTACCGCGGCCGGCTGGAGCCCGACGGCCTCACCGACCACGACGAGGCCGCCGTCCGGACCGTCGAGCGACGTCTTGCCGAACCGCCCGACCGCCCCTGGGTGGTCTTCGTCCCGCTGTTCGCCCCGCACTGCCCCTTCCAGGCCGAGGAACCCTGGTACTCACTGCACGACCGCGACGCGGTGCCCGACCCGCTGCCCGCCCCCGCCGGGCCCGAGGCCGGCCACGAACCCGGCTTCAAGCAGGCGATCCGCCGCGGCTACGGACTCGACCGGCTCACCCCGGAGATGTGGCGGGAGGTGGCCGCCGTCTACCACGGCATGGTCTCCCGCCTCGACCACCACGTCGGCCGCGTCCAGGACGCCGTCGCCGCCTCCGGGCAGGCCGACCGCACCGTCACCCTCTTCTTCGCCGACCACGGCGAGTACCTCGGCGACTTCGGGCTGATCGAGAAGTGGCCCTCGGCCATGGACGCCTGCGTCACCCGCGACCCGCTCATCATCAGCGGCGGCGGCCTGCCCGCCGGGCAGCGGTACGACGGCGTGGTCGAGCTGGTCGACGTGCTGCCCACCGTGCTCGAACTCGCCGGCGTCGAAGCCCCCCACCGGCACTACGGCCGCAGCCTGCTGCCGGTGCTGCGCGACCCGGAACGCGAGCACCGCCGGTACGCGTTCACCGAGGGCGGCTTCACCGTCGAGGAGGAGCCCCAGCTGGAACGGCCCGGCTACCCCTACGACCTCAAGGGGCAGCTGCAGCACGACCACCCCGAACTCGTCGGCAAGGCCGTCGCCGTGCGCGACCGCGAGTGGACCTACGTGTGGCGGCTCTACGAGCCCGCCGAGCTCTACCACCGCGCCACGGACCCCGGCGAGGCGGTCAACCTGGCCGGACGCCCCGAGCACGCCGACGTCGAACGCCGGATGGCCGACGCCCTGCTGCGCTGGCAGGTCGAGACCGCCGACGTCATCCCGGCCTCCCACGACCCCCGCTTCCCGCCGGTCGACCTGCCCGCACCCGCCGGACCCGCATGACCCGCGACCGCACCACCCCCAGGGCCACCCCCTGGTACGAGGAGGGCGAGGAGCCCGACTACCGGTTCTCGCTCGCCAACGAGCGCACCTTCCTCGCCTGGATCAGGACCGGCCTCGCGCTGCTCGCCGGCGCCGTCGCCGTCGCCCAGTTCGTCCAGCCGTACCTGAACCGGGCGACCGGCGTGGCGCTCGGCGCCCTGCTCGCGCTGACCGGCACGGTGCTGTGCGCCTGCTCCTACCGCCGGTGGCTGCGGGTGCAGCACGCCATGCGGCACAGCAGGCCGCTGCCCATGACCCGGCTGCCGCTGCTGGTGAGCTGGGGCATGTCGCTGGCCGGCCTCGCCGTGCTGCTGATCGTGCTGGCGGCCCGGTGACTGCCCCGCATGGTCCGGTGCCGCGCGATCCGGGCCTGCAACCGGAACGCACCGCGCTCGCCCGGCAGCGCACGGCGCTGTCCGCGCTCGTCGTCGCCGCGCTGCTGCTGCGCGGCGGCCTCACCGCCGACGCCCCGCCGCACCTCGCCGCCGCCGTGTGCCTGACCGTGGCCGCCGCCCTGGTCGGCGCCCCCGGAACACCCTGCCCCGGCACCCGCGCGGCCCGCCGCAGGCTGCTCGCCACGGCCTGGGTCACCGGCCTCGGCGGCTCGCTGGCGACCCTCCAACTCCTGACCACCTGACCCCGCCCCACCGTCACCCCGGGAGACTCCGATGCGCGTCATCTACGTCGACGTGGACACCCTCCGCGCCGACCACACCCAGCCCTACGGCTACCAGCGGCCCACCACGCCCAACCTCCAGCGCCTCGCCGACCGGGGCGTCACCTTCGACCGCTACTACTGCTCCGACTCGCCCTGCCTGCCCTCCAGGACCGCCCTCACCAGCGGCCAGTTCGGCATCACCAACGGCGTCGTCGGCCACTTCGGCGAGGCGGCCCGCTTCCGCCTCGACTCGGGACACCGACCCGACCCCGACCGCCCGCTGCTCGGCCAGCGCCTCCAGGACCACGGCTGGTACACCGCCGCCGTGTCGATGTTCGCCGAGCGGCACCGCGCCTACTTCTTCCACGGCAACTTCCGCGAGTCCATCCGCGCCACCGGCAAGATCAACGACGAGGAGGCGCACGAGATCAACGCCGTCGCCCTCGACTGGATCCGCCGCCACGCCGACCAGGACGACTGGTACCTGCACCTCACCTACTGGGAGCCGCACACCGACTACCAGATAGGCCCCGAGTGGGTGCGCCGCGCCGCCGAGTCGGGCCCCGCGCCCGCCTGGCCCGACCAGGCGGCCATCGACGGGCACGCCGAGGTCTACGGCCCGCGCACCGCCCGCGACCTCCACTACTTCCGCGGCCCCCGCCCCTCGCCCGTGCCGCACGCCATGCCCGAGGAGATCCGCACCCGCGCCGACTTCGAACACCTGGTCAACGGCTTCGACGGCGCCATCATGTACTGGGACCACCACTTCGGTCATCTCCTCGACACCCTGGAGGAGCTCGGCATCGCCGAGGACACCGCGATCATCGTCAGCGCCGACCACGGCGAGTCCCTCGGCGAGCAGGGCTCCTACGCCGAGCACGGCCTGGCCAACGAGCCGACCCACCGGGTGCCGCTCGTCGTCCACTGGCCCGGCGTGACAGACGACCTGCCCGACTCGGCCCGCCACTGCGACGCCCTGCTCTACAACATCGACCTCGCGCCCACCCTCTGCGAACTGCTCGGCATCCCGACGCCCGGCGGCTGGCAGGGCGAGTCCTTCGCGCCCGCGCTGCGCGGCGAGCCCCTCGTCTCCCGGCCCTACCTGGTGCTCGGCCACGGCGCCCACACCTACCAGCGGGCCGTCCGCACCCGCGACCACCTCTACATCCGCACCTACCACCCGGGCTCCTTCCGCGCCGAGTGGGAGTCGCTCTTCGACGTCACCAACGACCCGCACCTCACCCGCGACCTGCTGGCCGAGGAGCCGGAACTCGCCGACCGGATGCGCGGCCACCTCGCCGAGTGGTGGAACCGCTACGCCGGCGGGCCCGGCGCGCTGCCCGACCCGATGCAGACGACCCTGCAGACCGGCCCCACCTACTACAACGACCCGGGGCAGTACGCTCGACACCTGCGGGACACCGGCCGCGCCCACCTGGCCGACGACCTGGAGGAGCGGCTGACGCCGCTGGGCGGGGCCACCCGGGTGTCCTGGCACGCGCCACACATCCCCGACGTCCGGCTCGCGGGCGGGAAGGCGTAACGGAGAAGCACATGTCCTCGTCCTGCTGCGGCCCCGCCCGTTCCCGGGGTTCCGGCCACCAGACGCTCCCGCTCGCGACCCCGGTCGTCCCGGCCACCCCGGCTCCTCCCTCGGACGGCCGCCCGGTCACGCTGCCCGGCGGGGCCTTCCTGATGGGCGGCGACGCCCCCGACGCCAACCGCGGCGACGGCGAGGGACCGGTGCGCGAGGTGACCGTCCGCCCCTTCGCGATCGACGCGCACTGCGTCACCAACGCCCGCTTCGCCGCCTTCGTCGACGCCACCGGCTACCGCACCGAGGCGGAGCGCTTCGGCTGGTCCTACGTGTTCGCCAGCTTCCTCCCCGGGGAACTGCGCCGCGTCTCGCCCCGCCCCGAGTCGACCCCGTGGTGGTGCGGGGTGAGCGGCGCGTACTGGGCCGAGCCCGAGGGTCCCGGCAGCGGCCTCGCCGACCGGTGGGACCACCCCGTCGTCCACGTCACCTGGCACGACGCCCAGGAGTTCTGCCGCTGGGACGGCTCGCGGCTCCCCACCGAGGCCGAGTGGGAGTACGCGGCGCGCGGCGGACTGGAGCGGCGGCGCTACCCCTGGGGCGACGAGCTCACCCCCGGCGGCGAGCACCGCTGCAACATCTGGCAGGGCCGCTTCCCGACCCGGAACACCGCCGAGGACGGCTACCCGGGCACCGCCCCGGTCGACGCCTTCCCGCCCAACGGCTTCGGCCTCCACAACGTGGCGGGCAACGTGTGGGAGTGGGTCGCCGACCGCTGGAGCGTGGACTTCCACCGGACGGGGCCGCGCGACAACCCGGCCGGGCCGCCGGAGGGCCAGAACCGGGTCATGCGCGGCGGCTCGTACCTGTGCCACGACTCCTACTGCAACCGCTACCGGGTCGCCGCCCGCACCGGCAACAGCCCCGACAGCTCGGGCGGCAACACCGGCTTCCGCTGCGCCCGCGACGTCACGCCGCGCTAGCGGGTCACAGCCAGGGCGGCAGCGGCTCGGCCACGGCGCCGTCGGTGGTCGTCACGCCCGTGTGGGGGCGGCCGGCGAGGTAGGCCGTGACCTCCGCGGGGTCGCCGTGCACGCCGGGGACGTTGGCCGGGCCGCGCCTGGCGAGGATGTCCGCGCGGAGTTCGGCGAGGAACGGCTCGGGCAGGTCGGCGAAGCGCACGCCGGTGCCGAGGTCGACGGCGTGCACCAGCACCTCCCTGGCCCGCAGCCAGGGGATCTCGACGGCCGGCACGGTCCGGCCCTGGGCGGTGGTCACCTCCGACCGCCACTGGTCGGCGGTCAGGTGGGCCATCGCGTCGGCCAGCGCCCGCGCCGACTCGTCGAACCACGTGGCGAGCCGGTCGGCGGGCAGCCGGGCACCCGCCTCGATGGCCGTGTCGCGTTCCGCCGGGGAGCCGTACATGGGGGTGCGTTCGCCGGTGCGCGCCCAGCGCACGAGATTGCCGAGGGCCTCGGCGTTGCCGGCCAGGTGCGCGACGACGTGCCCGCGTGTCCAGCCGGGGAGCAGCGAGGTCTCGTCGAGGCCAGCCATGGCCCGCCGGCACAGCGCGGTGCCCTCGGCGACCCAGGCGAGCGTCTCCTCCAGCGTGCGCATCAGGCGTCCTCGGCGCGGACGGTGTTCTCCAGCCGGCCGATCCCGGCGATCTCGGTGACCACGACGTCGCCGTCCCTGAGGTAGACGGGCGGCCTGCGGGCGTGGCCGACCCCGCCGGGGGTGCCGGTGGCGATGATGTCGCCGGGGTTCAGCCGCACCATGGTCGAGACGTAGCGGACCAGGTCGACGGGGTCGAACAGCAGGTCACCGGTGTTGTCCCGCTGCGTCTCCCGGCCGTTGACCTCGCAGCGGATGTCGAGCGCGGGGCGCGGGCCGCCCGCCTCGTCGGCGGTGACGAGCCAGGGCCCGACCGGGGTGGTGGAGTCCCAGTTCTTGCCCTGCAACCACTCGCGGGTGCGGAACTGCCAGTCGCGGCAGGTGATGTCGTTGAGCACGGTGAAGCCCGCGATGGCCGCCTCGGCCGTCGCCTCGTCGGCGCGCCTGACCTCACGCCCGACGACGACCGCCAACTCGGCCTCCCAGTCGAACGCCTCGGTCTCCGCCGGGCGCCGGATGTCGTCGTGCGCGCCGATCAGGGTGTCGGCGAACTTGCAGAAGAGGGTGGGGTACTCGGGCAGGTCGCGGCCCATCTCCCGGATGTGCTTCTGGTAGTTGAGGCCCACGCACACCACCTTGCTGGGGTTCGGCACGAGCGTGGCGAGGACCGCGTCGGCGGCCGGGAGGAGCGGCCCTTCGGCGCTTGCCGCCGCCGTGAGCCCGCCGGGGGAGGCCAGGACGGCGCCCACGTCGGGCAGGCCGAGGTCGACCAGCTGGTCGCCTTCGACGCGCACCGCGGCGGTGCGGTGGCCGAGCCGGATGGTTGCGAGCTTCACGCGTTCTCCTCGACGTGGGTGCGGAACAGGTTGAGCTTGGTGAGCACGGGCGCGTCGCCGAACTGGAAGAGATCGAGCGCGCCGGAGTCGGAGTCGGAGGGGGACGCCTCGGACCGGATCGACAGCGGCGCCCAGGACGGCACCACGAACAGGTCGCCGCGCCGGACCGACCACGAGGCGTCGCCCACGGTCACCCGGCCGCTGCCGTCGAACACCTGGTAGACGGACGACCCGGTCTCGCGCCGGGGAGCGGTCTCCGCGCCGCTGCGGATCCGGTGGAACTGCGCGCGGACGGTCGGCAGGACGTCCCCTCCCGTGGCGGGGTCGGCGTAGCGCACCAGCGCGTGGCCCGGCTCGACGGTGCCGGGACGGCCCTCGCGCTCCAGCTCCAGCTGGTCGCTCAGGGCGGCGTCGGTGTCCTCCCAGCGGTAGCGCAGCAGCGGGCTGCCGGCGCCGGGCGCCGCGCGCGCCACCTGCGAGACCGGCACCAGCCCCGGATGCCCCCACAGCCGCTCGGATCGGGAGCGCTCGGGCGTCGTGCGCTCCCGCGCGGGCAGCTCGTCGCGGCCGAAGTCGAAGAACTGCGCCTCGACGTCGTACTGGAAGGGGATGTCGAGGCCGTCGATCCAGGCCATCGGCCGGTCGGCGGCGTTGTGGTGGGCGTGCCAGCTCATGCCCGCCTGCGGCAGGAAGTCACCGCGGCGCATCGGCACCGGATCGCGCTCCACCACGGTCCACACGCCCTCGCCCTCGACGACGAACCGGAAGGCGTTCTGGGTGTGCCGGTGCTCGGGCGCGTCCTCGCCCGGCATCAGGTACTGGATGGCGGCCCAGAGCGTGGGCGTGGCGTACGGCCTGCCGCCCAGGCCCGGGTTGGCCAGCGCTATCGCGCGCCGTTCCCCGCCGCGGCCGACGGGAACGAGGTCCCCCGACCGGCCGGCGAGGTCGAGCAGCGTCCGCCACTCCCACCGGTGCGGCCGCGCCCTCGACCTGGGCCGCTCGGGCATCAGGTCGCCGATCCTGGTCCACAACGGCACCAGCAGGGCCTGCTCGAAGCCCCGGTAGAGGTCCTCCAACTCCGGAGTCACCGGTGGCTGCCCTGGCCCGTCGTCGGCGGTCAGCGTGACGGGGGAGACGACGTTCCGGTCTCGATCGCTCATGACGGAACCGTGCGTCGCGTACCTTTCTCAGGAACAGAAGATTCTGTCCAGCGGAACAAGCTGTCCGACCACGAGCGGTGGGAGGTCGTCCTGGCCAGGCCCATGAAGCACCCGCCGGCGTACGGCGTCACCAGCGTGGACCACGCGCTGCGACTCGCGGTGATCCTCCAGGTCGAGGGCCCGCTCACGGTCTCCGAGGCCGCGGAGCGCCTCGGCGTGGCCCGCTCCACCGCCCACCGCCTGCTCTCCACCCTCGTGTACCGGGACTTCGCGGCGCAGAACGCCGACCGCAGTTACCGCGTCGGTCCCGTCCTCGAACTCGCCGCCCGGACCAGATCGGACGTCGCGGCGCTCAGGGCCGCCGCCCTCGGCCCGATGCGGACGCTCGTCGACGTGCTCGACGAGACCGCGAACCTCAGCGTCCGCACCGGCAGGACCGTGCGGTTCATCGCCTCGGTCGAGTGCTCCCGGGCGCTGCGGGTCGGCGGGCGCGAGGGCATGGTCTTCCCGGCGCACCAGGTGACCGGCGGCCTGGTCATGCTGGCGGCCCTCGGCGACGACGAGCTCTCCGCGCTGTACGCGCCCGTCCCCGAGGGCGGCCCCGAGGAACGCCCGGACCTGGTGAAGCTGCGCGCCGAACTGCGCGCGGTGCGGCGGAGCGGGGTGGCCCTCAACCTGGAGCGCTCGGAGCGCGGCGTCGTCGCCGTGGGGCGGGGCGTGACCGGCCCCGACGGCGACCCGGTGGCGGCGGTGGCGGTCTCCATGCCGAGCGTGCGGCACTCGCCGCGCCGGCTGAAGGAGGTCGTCGCGGCGCTGACCACCGCGTCCCGCGCCATCTCCGCCGCGCTCGCGGGGGAGCCCGGGCCGGGCCCGGGTCAGTAGCGGGGGCGGTAGCGGCGGAGGTGGGCGCGGGCCTCGTCCGCCGTCATGCCGAGGGCCTGGCCCACGGTCTCCCACGGCACCTGGTCGGTCAGCGTGGCCTCGGCCGCGTCGCCGCCGACGCGCCGGGCGACGCCCTCCAGCAGCGCCACCGCCCGGAGCGCGGCCAGTGGCGCGTCGTTGGCCAGGAGCTCCAGCTGCTCGTCCAACTGGCCGAGCAGCCCCTCGAGTCCGAGCGGCAGCGGCACCGACCTGGCGTCGACCTCCGCGATGTGGCGGGCCCAGTCCTCGTAGAGGGGGTCGGTGTCCACGTCGCGGAGGTCGGGTGTGGCCGCCCAGTCGATCGGCTGGTGCCGGGCGCCCCGCCAGCCGCACGAGCAGGAGCCGCGCAGGCCGGCGGCGCGGGGCGCCCCGCAGGTGCCGTCGTAGATCCACCAGTCGCTGACCGCCGGCACGTGACTGCCGCTGACCACGTCGAAGTAGACCGGCTTCGGCTCGCCGCCGTCCGCCAGGACGGCCCGCACCGTGCCCTCGTGCGACGCGCCGAACTCCTCGCTGTACCACCCCACGACTCTCCGCCTCCCGGTCCGCGTGCCGTGTCCCGCCGAGCATGCCCCAGCGGGGAGGGCGGCGGTGGGGGAGCGGTGCGTCCGGTCGATCCCGGGCCGCGGACGCTCGTTCGCCGTTCAGCGGTTGGCGGGATCGGTCCCGGGGAGCAAGGAAAGCGTCACGGGCGGTCCGGTCGATCCGGGCGCGGGCCGCGGCGCCGCCGGTATCCGCTCCAGGACGCCGCCGGCGAAGACGTCGTACAGCGGCAGCGTCTCCAGGTGCACGTAGCCGATGTGGCAGTCGCAGACCGCCAGCGGGCACGGTCGCGGGGCGAGCGCCGCGCGGAAGGAGCCGTCGTAGAGGTTGCCGAGCTCGTCCCTGACGAAGTGACAGCGCCGCACCGTGCCGTCGCCGTCGACGGAGACCACCGTCGAACCGGTGCGGCACGGGCGGCCCGCCGACCGGTGCGGGTGCCGGCTGTAGGGGAAGAGCGGGTCGAGCGCGGTCCACCGCGCCGCCTCCTGGTCCGTGTAGCGGTGCCCCTCGGCCGCGTTGACCCACAGGTAGACGTGCTCGGGCAGCTCGGCGCGCAGCCGCCCGGCGTGCGGCAGGTGCTCGGGCAGGCCGACCACGCCGACGCTGAACCGCACCCCGAGCTCGGCCAGCCGCCGGGTCTTGGCGAGGAAACGCTCGGCCGGCGTCTGCCCCGGGTGGTAGGTGCACCACAGCGCCACCGTGTCCAGGTCGGCGTCGGCGAGCCAGTCGACGCGGCAGCTGAGGTTGGTCTGGATGGCCACCCGGTCGACGTGGGCCTGGTGCGAGAGGTCGACCAGCGCCGCGCGGTACCAGGAGCGCACCAGACCCTCGCCCCACGGCGTGAAGAGCAGCGAGAGCCGGTCCTCCCGGTCGGCCCGCGCCCAGTCCGTGAACCGGTCGAGCGCCGCCCGGTCGGCGCGGAGCTGCGCCGGGGTGTCCCGGCGCTTCGCGAACGGGCAGTAGGGACAGTCGTAGTCGCAGGAGGCGAGCGGCCCCCGGTACAGGATCGTCAGGTCCATGGCGGGCGCGGTCACCTCGGCTGGTAGGCGGCCATCGCCGCCCGCACGGCGGGCGAGAAGAGCTCGGGCCCCACGGCGTCGGAGTGGGCCAGGCCCTCCGGCGAGAGACGCAGCAGCTCGGGACCCGCGTCCGCCAGCCAGCCGTGGGCGGCCAGCGTCTCCAGCTCGGCGGGGAAGTCCTCGTGCGGGGTGGAGCCGAACCGCAGCCGGTACTCGGCCACCGCCAGGCCCCGGGCCTGCAGCAGGGACTGCAGCAGGTGCCGGCGCCGCGCCTCGTCCTCGTCGACGGCCCGGCCGTGCAGGGCGCGGTCGAACTCCTCGGTGGCGGCGTAGGCGTCGATGATGCCCCTGACCTCCCGCGCGCCGACCGCGTAGTCGAACGAGTAGTGCAGCGTGGAGGTGTAGGACCGGGCGCCGCAGCCGAGCCCGATCATGCCGTCGGTCTGGCAGGCGTAGTCGTCCGGGCCCTGCGGGGGCGCGTCGGCCCGCCGGAACATCCGCATCGACAGCTGCTCGTAGCCGCTGGCCAGCAGGTGGTCGCGACCCTCGCGGTAGCGGGCGAGCCGCGCCTCGTCCCAGGCGCGGTCGGCCGCCTCCGGGTCGGCGTGCCGGCCGAGGCCCGTCAGCGGGCGCACATAGAGCGGGTAGAGGTAGAGCTCCTCGGGGCGCCAGGCCAGCGCCGCGTCCAGCGAGTGCCGCCAACTGGCCGCCGTCTGCCCGTCGATGCCGTAGATCAGGTCGATGTTGAGCACCGGTATGCCGGCCTCCCTGATCCGGGCGAGCGCGGCCTCCACGTCGGCGCGGCGCTGCGGCCGCACGGCCGCCCGCGCCTCCTCCTCGACGAAGCTCTGCACCCCCAGGCTCAGCCGGGTCGCGCCCCGCTCGGCCAGGACGGCGAGCCGGTCGGCCGTCGCCGTGGCCGGGGACGCCTCCACCGACAGCGGGATCGCCCGCAGGTCGGCGCCCATCCGCAGCTCGGCGATGTCGCACAGCCGCGCCAGCTCGGCGGCCGTCAGGAAGGTCGGCGTGCCGCCGCCGAACGCGGCGTTGGCGAACCGCACCGGCTCCGCGTCGCCCAGCGCCGCACGGACCGCCACCGCCTGCCGTTCGAGCGCGTCGAGATAGCGGCCGGTGAGCCCCTCGGGCGCGCCGACCCGGGTGAACAGGTTGCAGAAGCCGCAGCGGACCTCGCAGAACGGGATGTGCGCGTAGAGCGACAGGGCGCGCCGGGACTCGCCGGCCCACAGGTCGGCGAGGAGCGGCCGGTCCGGCAGCCGCCGGTAGGCGGTCTTGTGCGGATAGGCGTAGACGTAGTGCTGGTAGGGCCGGGGCGGGCGAACGGCGGTGGTCATGCGGACGGCTCCAGGAAGAAGTGGCGGTAGGGGACGGTCCACACGGCCTCGTGGCCGAGGCGGTGCCCGGTGTACCCGTCGTCCCCGTAGGCGGTGCCGTGGTCGGAGCAGACGATGGCGAAGCAGCGGCGCCGCGCGCTCATCGCGGCGAAGAGACGCGGGATGTGGCGGTCGACGTACTCCAGCGCGGCGGCGTGCGTGGCCAGGCTGTCGCCGGCCTCCCGCGTCGCGCCCGGCAGGTGGAACCAGTTGGGCTGGTGCAGCGCCGAGACGTTGAGGAAGAGGAAGAGCCGCCGGTCGGCGGGCAGCGCGGAGACGATCCGTTCCACGCGCGCCACCTGGGCCTCGAAGGAGGTCGGCGAGGCGACGGAGAACTCGGGCTCCCAGTGGCTCTCGTGGAACAGCCCGGGCAGGACGCCGCCCAGCGCCCCCCGCTTGTTGAAGAAGCCGACGCCGCCGACGCACGCCGTGTGGTAGCCGCGCCCGGCCAGCGCCGAGACCAGGTCGGGCGCGTCGAAGACGAAGGTGCGCTCCTCGGTCGTCTCGCTGCCGGCGAACCGGGCGGCGAAGAGCCGCGGGTGCCGGCCTGGCGCGGCGGGGGTCGGCAGGAAGCCGGCGAAGATCGCCTGGTGCGAGGCGTAGGTGAAGCTGCCGGGCGCGTGCCGCTTCTCCCAGGTGCCGCCGGGCAGCCTGGCGGTCAGGTTCGGCAGCCGCCCGGTGGCGGCCAGCTCCACGGCCACGTCGTAGCGGAGGGTGTCGAGGGTGAGCAGCAGCACGTCGTCGCGACCCACCACCTCGTTCATGTCCGGGTTCATGTCCAGGTTCACGTTCGGGTCAGCCGGGTCAGTGTGGGTCACGGTCCCTCCTCGGTCGCGGCGGCCAGCCGCCGCGCACGGCCGCGAGCTGCGCCGCGTACGTGTCCAGCTCCTCGGCCCCGCCGCCCGGCAGCCCCCGCAGCCCGGGCAGCAGGTCGCCGAACGCGTTCACCTCGCCGACGGCGAAGCGGCGCCAGCCGATCGCCGGCAGCAGGTCGACGCCGACGCACAGCGTGCCGGGGAAGCACGCGGCGGCCCGCTCGCAGATCTCCAGCGCCTCGGCCCACCGGTCGCCGGCCGCTGCCATGGCCGCCGCCAGATCGCCCCTGGCGCCGCCGAGGTGCAGGTTGGTCAGCGGGAAGCGGCTGACGCGCACCACGGCGTGGGTGGCCCGGCCCGCCACCACCAGGACCCGCAGGTCGGCCGACCTGCCGGCCAGCGCGGCCTTCGGCAGCCACCGCTCGACGTGCAGCCCGTCCGGCGCCAGCGCGTCGACGATGCCGGCGACCGTCCGCTCGTCGGTGAGACGGCGCACCCGCAGCGAGTTGTGGAGCCGGCCGCCGGGCGCCACCTCGACCGGCGTGGTGGCGTGCAGCCGGCCGGCGCCGGCCTCGACGGCCAGGATCCCGGACCCGGACGAGCCGTGCGCGGGCTTGACGAAGACGCGCGGCATGCGGTGCTCCCGCATCGCCGCCCGCACGTCGTCCCAGCCGCGCACCGGCCACGCCCCGCCCGAGGTGGGCGAGGGCGGCACCGGCACGCCGGCCGCCGCCAGCCGGGCGTGACAGCGCCGCTTGTCGAACAGCACGGCCAGGTCGGCCGGATCGTCCAGCCGGACCCCGCCGCGCAGCGACCCGACCGCGGTGAGGAACCGGGCGTACCAGGTGGCGGAGCCCTCCACCCGGGTCGGCTCGTCGACGTCGCGCAGCAGCCGGTCGACCTCGGCGTTCTCGCCGGGCGAGTCGAGCCGCACGACCTCGTCTTCGGCGAAGTCGTGGCCGCCGTCGCGCAGCACGTCACGCCACTCGACGACGCGCGGCGCCGGCAGGCCGGCGGCCCGGGCGGCGGCGGTGAACAGGCCGACGCGCCGGTTCTCCCCGTTGCCGACGACCGCCCACCGGCGCGGGTCAGCCGGCGGCGCCGCGCTACTCACCCACCGCGACATAGCGCCAGACGTCGCCGTTCCCGTCGTCCGTGGAGCTCGCGCCGTCGTCGCTCAGGTCCAGGCTCACCCCGGCCGGCTCCAGGGACTCACGCAGCCGGGTGCGCATCGCCTCGCTCAGGTAGTTGTGGTGCATGTCGAGCGTCCTGAGGTGGGTGAGCGGCTGGCCGGTCAGCAGTGCGGCCGCGCCGTCGTCGGTGAGCACCCCCATCGACACGTCGAGGGCTTCGAGCCCGGCCACCACGGGGGCCGAGGCCAGCGCGGCGCAGATGTCGTCCTGTATCTCGCTGTTGCGCAGCGCCAGGTGGGTCAGCGCGGGCAGCCTGGTGCCGGCCAGGATCGGCGCCAGGTCGCCCACCTCGGCGTCGCCGCCGTAGTCGGAGGTGCCGAGCCACAGGTCGAGGTGGGTCAGCGCCGGCAGGTCGCTGGCCGCCACGCCGCGCACCACCCCGACCGGCATCCCGCCGGTCTCGATCGTCAGCCGGCGCAGCCGCTCGTGGCGGGTCGCCGGGAACTCCAGCTGGTTGCCGCCGCGCACCGCGAACTCCTCCAGCTCAGGGAAGGCGTCGAGCAGCGGGGTCACCGTGCCCTGGGTGATCCAGGAGATCTCCGACTCCTCGAAGGTGATGTCCGCGAGGAACAACCCGCGCAGCGCGGGCAGTCGGTCCCGCGCCGCCACGATCGCCTCGATCACCGCCTCGGGGCCCGTGTCGTACACGTCGCTCCAGGCGCCCACCACCAGCGCGCGCACCCTCGTGGTGTCGACGGCGGCGAGGAACCGGGCGAAGGCGTCCTCCCACTCCTCCTGGCTCTCGTAGGCCTCGACCGCGACCCGCCAGGCCACCGACTCGGGGGCCGGCAGCCCGGTGGCGTCCCCCTCGCCCTTCACGGAGTCGGGAAAGTCGAAGACGGGCAGGCCGTGGAAGTCCGGCAGATGGTTCCCGATGGTCATGCGCGCCCGCTCCTTCTCGTCGTTTCACCGGACGGTCACGGGAGTTCTACCAAGCACCACCGACAACGCGGTCACGCGGGGCGAGTTGTCAGTGCCCCCTCCTACAGTCCGGAGTCGTGGCGCCACCGGGCGCCCGACGGGAGGGAGACCCATGTACCGGCAAGGAGACGTCCTGATCGTGCCGTTGGCCGAGGACGCGGTCCCCGGGGAGGCGCGTGACGCCGCGTCGGAGCCGCGCGACGGGCGGGGCCGGCTCGTCCTCGCGCTGGGCGAGGTCACCGGGCACGCGCACGCGGTGGTGGGCCCGGGGCGGCTGGTCAGGGAGGGCGGCGCGTTCGGGCCGATGCTGCTGCACGTGCCGGACGGCGCCCGGGTGGTCCACGAGGAGCACGCGGCGATCCCCCTGCCCAAGGGCTGGTACCGGGTCGTCAGGCAGCGCGAGTACGTGCCGGGTTCGGTGCGTGTCGTCGCCGACTGAGACCGGACCGGAAGCGAGGAGGATCGGAATGACACAGCGGACGACCTGGCGGTCGGTGGCGGCGGCCACCGGGGCTGGCGAGCGGAGCGCGGCCGAGGCGGGGGTCCGCCTCGCCTACCGGCGGGCGGGCCTGAGGGAGCCCGAGCGGATCCGGTGGGCCCGCTCGCCGCTGGAGGCGGCGCGGCTGCTCGCCGCGGAGACGCGGCCCACCGGGCCGAGCGTGCGGACCGCGGTCCGCGACCGGCCCATCGCCGCCGCGCGGGAGCGGCTGCGCACCCGTCTCGGGCCGACCGGCTGGAGCGAGCACTGGCGGGCGACGGGCGCCGACCTGTGGGAGACCACCGCCCCACTCGTCGACCGGATCCGGGCCGGGATCGTCGAGGCGCTGGCCACGGGCCCGGCGGACGAGCCCCGGATCAGGGTGCTGCTGCTCGACGCGGTCCTCGGCCAGCACGAGGCGGCCTGGCTCAGCGCCTTCGACACCGGCGAGGACTCCGAGGTGGCCGGCCTGGCCCAGGTGGCCCGCACCGCCGGCTGGTGGTGGCCCTACGCGGAGCTCGCGGTGATCAGCGAGCGGCCGACCGAGCTGCACCGCGACGAGGCCGGCCGCCTCGACCGGGGCGAAGGTCCCGCGCTCGCCTACGCGGACGGGTTCGCGCTGCACGCCTGGCGCGGGCTGCCCGTCCCCGGCGAGTTCCTCGACCAGCTCGGCTCGTTGACGCCGGCCAGGATCCGCGACGAGGAGAACGCGGAGCTGCGGCGGGTGATGCTGGAGCACTACGGCTACGACCGCTACCTCTCGGAGTCCGGCGCGAAGCCGGTGCACCGTGACGAGACGGGGGTGCTCTGGCGCATCGCCCTCAGCGGGGACGAGGACGTGGCGATGGTGGAGGTCGTCAACTCCACCCCGGAGCCCGACGGCACGAGCCGCACCTACTGGCTGCGGGTACCGCCCCGCACGAGGACCGCCCGCGAGGGCGTGGCCTGGACGTTCGGCCTGGGCGCCGAGGGGTACGCGCCGCTGCGGCAGACGTGAGCGGTGGCCCGGCCGGGAGCGGCACCGCCCCCGGCCGGGGTCCGGTCACTCGGGCGCTTCGAAGGTCCACACGGCGCGGTCGCGCGGGCCTACGTACAGCGTCGACCGGCCGATCTGCTCCACGTGCTGGTCGAGCACCGGCCCGTTGAGCCTCATCTGGATGCTGCGCAGGCCCGCCTCTGCGCGCGGCACGGCGTCCAGCCGGATCGTGGTGGTGCCGTCGTCCACCACGACGCCGCTGTCGGTGGTCCGGACGTCGTACCCGCCGGCCTCGAGCAGCGGGACGGTGGTGGCGAGGTCGCGCTCCGGAACCCCCAGGTGGATGGCGGTGACGTCGCGCATCAGGTGGTTCTGGTAGTCGTCGGACAGGTAGCGCTCCCGGCTCACGTCGCCCGGGTGGCTCTCGGGACCCGTGTTGGAGCGCGGGTCGGCGAAGTACTCGCCGCGGTACTCCATCGCCCAGGGGTCGAAGGCCTCGTACTGTTCGCCGGTGGCCCGCAGGTACTCGAACCACGGCACCCGCACGCCGTCGCCGAAGTCGCGGGTCTGGAGGCCCTCGGCGGGCTCGATGCCCTGGTCCACCAGGTTCCGCGCGACGATGTCCAGGTCGCCGGCGTCCTCGGGCGAGATCCCGAGCCCCGAGGAGCCGAACTCGGCGTCCTGCCCCGGCAGATCGCCCTCGCCGAAGAACTCCAGGTACGTCTCGTGGCCCATCAGGTAGCGGCCCGTCCAGCTGAAGTCGCCGCCGGTGGTGGTGCGGACCTCGAAGTTGGCGAACTCCCGCAGGTACTCCGAGTCCTCGATGGCGTCGGCGGTCTCCCGGTCGACCACCGCGTAGGCGTGGTTGTAGAACAGCAGTTGCTCGTCGGCGGAGGACGACCGGCTCTCCGCGGCACCCGCCGTCCCGGTGAGGACGACGGTGGCGGTCACGGCGAGGCCGAGGGCGGCTCGTAACGTACGGCTCATCAACATGCGCGCGATCCTAGGGCCGTGTTGATCACCCGGTGAAGATCGCGTTTGCAAAAGTTCGCCCAGGAAATCCCGTGCCGGCCCGGGCCCGTCCGGCGTACGTCCGCGGGGGAGCGAGGGGCGCTGAGGGGGTGCGACACGGCCACCCACCCGGCTTCCTTCCAGGTCGGCGACCCAGCACCCTGGACGCATGGCACCTGATCAGCAGCAGAGCGGCGGGAGCGGCACCGAGCTCGGGCGTTTCCTGCGCGCCCGTCGCACCCAGCTCACCCCGGGGGAGGCCGGGCTGACCCTCGGCCCGGGGCTGCGTCGCACGCCCGGGCTGCGCCGCGAGGAGCTGGCCACGCTGGCCGGGATCAGCATCGACTACTACGTCCGCCTGGAGCGGGGCAGGGAGACCCGGCCAAGCCCCAGCGTCGTCGACGCGCTCGCCCGCGCCCTGCTCCTCGACGAGGACGAGCACGCACACCTGCGCACGCTGGCCGCC
This sequence comes from Streptomyces sp. NPDC127098, assembly GCF_042722465.1. Classification (NCBI taxonomy): domain Bacteria; kingdom Bacillati; phylum Actinomycetota; class Actinomycetes; order Kitasatosporales; family Streptomycetaceae; genus Streptomyces; species Streptomyces sp. NPDC127098. The sequence goes on along the minus strand of NZ_JBHXFJ010000001.1, from coordinate 49,174 downwards.
CAGGCCGCCAGGTACGCCCCCGAGCCTCCGGCCCCGCCCGGCCGCACGGTGCGCCCGCATCTGAAGCTGCTGTTGGAGACGCTGCGTCCGAACCCCGCGTACGTGGCCAGCCGCAGCCTCGACCTGCTCGCCGCCAACCCCGGAGGGCTCGCGCTGTTCGCCGGCATCGACGACTGGCCGGCCAAGCAGCGGAACATCGCCCGCTACCTCTTCCTCCACCCCACCGGGCGCGAGATCTTCGACGACTGGGACGACCAGGTCCGCGGCTGCGTCGCCCGACTGCGCGCGCTGGCCGGCACCGACCCCGACGCCCCGGACCTGACCCAGCTCGTCGGCGAACTCCTGTTGAAGAGCGAGGAGTTCGCGCGTCTGTGGGAGCGGTACGACGTCCGGGGCCGCGCCCACACGCGGAAGACCTTCCACCACCCCGTGGTCGGCACGCTCACGCTCGGCTACCAGGGCATGGACCTGGAGGGCACCCCGGGCCAGCGGCTCAACGTGTACCTGGCCGAGCCCGCGACGCCCGACCACGACGCGATGCTGCTGCTCGACCTGACCGCGTCCCGCCCGGCCGCCGAGCCCCGGGCCGAGCGGCGCGGCTGACGGGGCGGCGGCCGACCCTAGGCGGTGCGCGCGAGCTCGGCCAGCTGGACGCCGTATGCCAGCGGTCGCCCGGCCAGCAGCCGCTCCAGCTCGTCCACGGCGGTGCGGCCCAGCCGCGACAGCTCGTTGCCGAGCGAGCCGGCGACGTGCGGGGTGAGCAGGACGTTGGGCAGCCGGAACAGCGGCGACTCGGCGGGCAGCGGCTCCGGCTCCGTGACGTCGAGCACCGCCCTGATCCGCCCCGTGACCAGTTCCTTCGTCAGCGCCTCGGTGTCCACCAGGCTGCCGCGCGCGGTGTTCACCAGCGCCGCGCCGTCCGGCAGCAGCGCCAGCCGGGCGGCGTCGAGCAGGTGCCGGGTCTCCGGGGTGGCCGGCGCGTGCACCGACACGATCGTGCTGCTCGCGAGCAGCACGTCGAGGTCGACGGCCCGCACCCCGAGCGCCCGGGCCTCGGCCGCGGTCACATAGGGGTCGTGGAGCAGCACCTCGAAGTCGAAGGGGCGCAGCAGTTCGATCACCCGCCGGCCGATCCTGGAGGCGCCGATGATCCCGACGCGGCGCCCCACGTTCCCGACGTCCCGGTGGGTGAGGCCCGGTGGGAAGGCGCGGGCGGCGCGGTACTCGTCGTGCAGGCCCAGGACGTCCTTGCCGAGCAGCAGGATCACGCCCAGCGTGTACTCGGCGACCGGCAGGGCGTTGGCCGCGGCGGCGGTCGACACGGCGACGCCGCGTCGCCACACCTCGGGATCCAGCAGCGCCTTCACGGTGCCGGCCGTGTGCAGGACCCCGCGCAGCCGGGGGAGTCCGTCGAGCACGGTCGGGGTGACGATCGGGCAGCCCCAGCCGGTGATCAGGAACTCGGTCCCGGCCAGCCGTTCGCCGAGGGCCGGGTCGCCGAAGTCCGTGACGGTGAGGGCGGGATCGATGTCGACGAGCTCCGTCAGCCGCGCCAGCGTGGCGGGCGGGAACAGCAGCGGGAGGTTGCGGTCGTTGAGGGCGAACAGGGCGGAGGGGCGCTGGGGCATCCTGGGAAACACCTCATAGGGGCAGACGATCACCAGTCTGCGCCAGAGTGCTCATGATTGGCAACAACTGCTCAGGATGCGCAGTGAACGCTCAGGGCTCGGGCGTGGGCACGGCCCCGCAGGACGACCGGACGATCAACCGGGGCTGCAGCGTCATCTGACGGACCGCCGGCGGCTCCTCCGCGTCGAGCCGGTCGAGCAGCAGCCGCGCCGCCAGCTCCCCGAGCTCGTGCTTGGCCGGGGCCACCGCCGTCAGCGGCACGTCGGCCAGCGCGGCGATCTCGTCGTCGTACGCGATCAGCGCCAGGTCGTCCGGCGTGCGCAGCCCCCGGCCGCGCAGCCGCCGCATCAGCTCGATCGCGTCGTGGTCGGAGTGCACGAGCGCCGCCCGCACCCCGCCGGCCAGGCACGCCTCGACGATCCGGTCGTGGCGCTCGGCGGCCTCCGCGGCGCCGGGCGACGGCTGGCCGCTGTCCTGCACCGGGGCCGCCGGGTCGAGCCCCAGCAGCTCGACCGCCGCCGCGTACCCCTGGCGGATCTGGGCCGCGGTGGGGCTGCCGTTGGTGAACAGGGCCACCCGCTCGTGGCCGAGCTCCGCCAGGTGCCGCACCGCGGCGACCGCGCCCTGCCGGTGGTCCGAGGCGACGAACTCGTAGGGCCCGTACCGGTCCTGCGGCTGCCGCTCCAGCAGCACGAAGGGCAGCCCGCACTCCCGGAGCCGCTCCAGCGTCGACTCGGGGACGAGCGGCCCGCCGGCCGAGGTCACCAGCAGCCCGGCGGCGCCGGCCGCGCGCAGCTCCTCGATCTGCGTCAGGTCGTCGGGCCGCGCGTAGTCCGTGAGGCCGATGATGATCCGCGCCCCGCGCTCGGCGGCCGCCGCCCGGACGCCCGCGACCACCCGCGGGTAGTAGTAGGTGGCGGAGGGGACGAGCAGCCCGAGCGCCCTGGTCGGCGCGGCGGGCACCGGCGCGGGCGCCGCGGGGACGTCGGCGGCCGGCGTCGGCATCGCCAGCATGGCGCCGCCGCGCACCCTGGTCACCCGGCCCTCGGCCTCCAGGTCGGCCAGGTCGCGTCGGATGGTGGCGCCGGAGACGCCGAGCCGCGTCACGAGCTCGGAGACCTTGAGACCGCCGGCGGCCTCCAACTCCCGTAGCAGCAGTTCGTGCCGCTGCGCGACCAGCAACTCGGCCATCTCTCTCCCCGTGTTCCTCCCCGTCGGCGACCCCGGCACATCCTAGTGCCCCGCCCCCACGAGCCACGGTGCAGCATGATGGTCGATGGTGAGCGCCCCTGATCGGTCTCACTCGGCCGGCCGGCTCATCCCGTGCGCCCCGGGTTCCTGCGAGAATCGCCAGTCAGGAGCGGGGACCGCCCGCGACGAGGGAGGTGCCGTCGTGCCAACCACCCCGAGGCCGCTGCGCAGGCTGGGCTTCCTCACCATCGGCCTGTTCGACGAGGCCGCGCCACGCGCCGGCCACGAGGCGACGCTCAGCCTCATCGAGCTCGGCGAGCGGCTCGGCTTCGACAGCGCCTGGGTCAGGCACCGCCACCTCCAGTACGGCATCTCCTCACCGGTCGCCGTGCTCGCCGCCGCCTCCCAGCGGACCCGGCGCATCCACCTCGGCACCGCCGTCACCCCGCTCGGCTGGGAGAACCCGCTGCGGCTCGCCGAGGACCTGGCGACCGTCGACATCCTCTCCGGCGGCCGCCTCAACCCGGGCGTCAGCGTCGGCCCGCCGATGCGGTACGAGGAGGTCAGGGCGGCGCTCTACCCGGACACCGGTGACGCCGAGGACTTCAGCCACGAGCGCGTCCGCCGGCTGCTGTCGTTCGTGCGCGGCGAGCCCGCGACCGGCTTCAGCGGCACCGAGGGGTTCGAGGCGTTCTCCGACCGCGTCCAGCCGCACGCCCCCGGGCTCGCCGACCGCATGTGGTACGGCGCCGGCAGCCTGCGCTCGGCCCGCTGGGCCGGCGAGCACCGCATGAACCTGCTGACCAGCAGCGTGGTCAAGGCCGAGGACCCCGATGCCCCGGCGGACTTCGCCGAGATCCAGCTCTCCCACATCAGGGCCTTCCGCGCCCACCACCCCGACGGCGACCGCGCCCGTGTCTCGCACGGCCTGGTCGTCGTCCCCACCGACTCGGCCACCCGGGCACAGCGCGCGAAGTACGAGGCGTACGCCGCCGCCAGGCTGCCCAGGACGGCCGAGCCGCAGGGCCCCGCCCGCCTGCTGTTCGCACCCGACCTCGTCGGCACCTCGGCCGACATCGCCGAACGGCTCCACGCGCACGCCGCGTTCCGCGAGGTCGACGAGGTCGCCTTCGCGCTCCCCTTCAGCTTCGCGCCCGAGGACTACGTCCAGATCCTCACCGACATCGCCACCCACCTCGGCCCCCTGCTCGGCTGGCACCCGGACCCGTCCTGACCCGTCCCCGGTCCGGGAAAACCGCTGGACGGGCCCGCGCCCGGCGGCCTAACGTCCCCCCGCGTCCCAGACCACACGTCCGAGCGGAGTGCGACCGATGAGCGTTCGAGCGACGGCGGCCGGCCGACGGCCCGCCCACGCCACCGCCACGACCTCAACGACCGCGTCGAACGTAGGGACACCGAACCGTGGATCTGCCACGTCACCTCACCATCCGCGAAACTAGCCACCGCGACCGACTCGCCCCCCTCGGGCGGGCGCTGCGCCTGCCCGACCTCGCCAGGGGCCAGGGCGAGCCGCCGAGCCCCTGGGCCCGCCCGCGCCCCGGCGGCCTGCCGCTGGCCGGCGAGCCCTACTGGCGCGCGAGGCGACGGGGCCGCCGTGGCGGCCTGCCACACCACCGGCACGTCCGCCTTCCCGCCGCCGCCCGCTACGACCGAGCGGTTCGGCGCCCCCGGCCACGCCGCCGCTGAGACCGTGCCGCGCCGACCACGCCCGGTCGGCGCGGCACCTCGCCCGCCAGCGCGAGCGGCCGCTCCTCGGGCCGCTCCGCGCGAAAACCGCTGGACGGGCGGGCGCCCGGCGGCCTAACGTCCCCCGCGTCCGGGACCACACGTCCGAGCGAGGTGCGACTGATGACTGTGCAGACGACGGCGACCGACCGAGGTCGGCTCGCCCACGCCACCGCCACGACCTCAGACACCGCACCGAACGTAGGGACACCAACCCGTGGATCTGCCACGCGTCTTCACCATCCGCGAGAGTAGCCACCGCATCCACAACGCGATCACCGACGACCAACTGGCCACCCTCGGGCGGGCGTTGCGCCTGCCGCCGGGAGCGCGCCTGCTCGACCTCGCCAGCGGCTCCGGCGAACTGCTGTGCACCTGGGCCCGCGACCACGGCATCACCGGCACCGGGGTCGACATCAGCACCGAGTTCACCGCCCGGGCCAGGGCTCGGGCGACCGAGCTCGGGGTCGCCGACCGCGTCGACTTCGTCCACGGCGACGCGGCGGGCCACGTCGCGGCCGAGCCGGTCGACGTCGCCGCCTGCGTCGGCGCCACCTGGATCGGCGGCGGCCTCACCGGCACCGTCGAGCTCCTGCGGCGCAGCCTGCGCCCCGGCGGCCTGCTGCTGGTCGGCGAGCCCTACTGGCGCCTGCTGCCACCGGACCAGGAGACCGTCGAGGCGTGCTACGCCAACGACGCGTCCGACTTCCTGCCGCTGCCGGCTCTTGTCGAGCGGTTCGGCGAACTCGGCTACGACGTCGTCGAGATGGTGCTCGCCAACCAGGACGGCTGGGACCGCTACCGGGCGGCCCAGTGGCTCAACATCCGCCGCTGGCTCGACGAGAACCCGGACGACGAACTGGCCGCCGAACTGCGGGACGAGCTCTCCACCGCCCCGGCACGCTACGTCCGCTACGAGCGCGACCACCTCGGCTGGGGCGTCTTCGCCCTGATGGCCCGCTGACCGACCCCGTCACGGCGCTCGCTGACGTCACGCGGCACGCGCGACGTCAGCGAGCGGAGGCCGCCGGAGCGGCGGACCACCCGGGAGGCGGACCACCGATCTCCCGCCCAACCGCGTTCTCTCCGTCAGGTGACCCGCGTCACATCCGGATCCTGTCAGCAATCGGGGCGCCGTCTCGTTCAAGGGGCCCGCGAACGAGACAGGAGCAACGCCGTGAAGCACCGCATCGTCGTACTCGGCGCTGGATACGCCGGGGCCTTCGCCGCCGGGAACCTGGCCCGCCGGCTCTCCCGCGCCGACACCGAGATCACCGTCGTCAACGCCGTGCCCGACTTCGTCGAGCGGATGCGGCTCCACCAGCTCGCGGCCGGCCAGGAGCTCGCGTCCCGCAGGCTCGCCGACGTGTTCGCGGGCACCGGGGTGCGGCTGCGCCTGGCACGTGTCACCTGCCTCGACCCCGAGCGCCGCACGGTCGCCGTGACCGGCGAGGACGGCGACGACGAACTCGGGTACGACACCCTGCTCTACGCCCTCGGCAGCTCCGTGGCCCACCAGGGCGTCCCCGGCGTCGCCGAGCACACCTACGACGTGACCGGCCTGTCCTCGGCGCTGCGCCTGCGCGAGCGCCTGGCCGGCCTGGGCGAGGGCGGCACCGTGCTGGTCGTCGGGGAGGGGCTGACCGGCATCGAGACCGCCACCGAACTCGCCGAGTCCCGGCCCGACCTCTCGGTCGCGCTCGCCGCCCGCGGCGAGCTGGGCGCCTGGCTCTCCCCGAGGGCCCGCCGTCATCTGCGCCGGGCCTTCGACCGGCTCGGCGTCACCGTCCACGAGCACGGCGGCGTCGAAGCCGTCGAGCCGACACGGGCGATCGTCGCCGACGGCACGTCCCTCCCGGCCGATGTGACCGTGTGGTCGGCCGGGTTCGCGGTGCACCCCATCGCGGCCGCCAGCGGCCTGGAGGTCGCCGAGACCGGCCAGATCGTCGTCGACCGCACCATGCGCTCGGTCTCGCACCCGGACGTCTACGCCGCCGGTGACTCCGCCTACGCGATCGGCGAGGACGGCCGGCCGCTGCCGATGTCCTGCGCCTCGGCCGGACTCACCAACATGCGGGCGACCGCCGCGATCATCGCGCGCCTGACGGGCGGCGACATCCCGACCACCGGACTGAGGTACCACGGCAACCACATCAGCCTCGGGCGGCGGGACGCGATCTTCCAGATGGTGGACGGCGACACCCGGTCGAAGTCCTGGTACCTGGGCGGCAGGACCGCCGCGCGGCTCAAGTCGGGCGTGCTCAGGAGCGCCGGGTGGGGCATCGCCCACCCGACCTTCGGCATGCCGAAGCGCAGGCGTCGCCTGGGCACCGCGCCTGACCGGGGCGGCGTGCGGGCCGCGGCATAGGCTCCTGGGCATGGACAGCGCGGCCGTCGATCGCTTCGAGGCCAGCCGGGGTCGGCTGGCCTCGCTCGCGTACCGCCTGCTCGGCTCGGCCGCCGACGCCGAGGATGCCGTGCAGGACGCGTTCCTGCGCTGGCAGGCCGCGGACCGGGAACGGGTCGAGGTGCCGGAGGCATGGCTGACCAAGGTCGTCACCCGTCTCTGCCTCGACCGGCTCCGCTCGGCCCAGGCGCGCCACGAGCGCGCCGTCGGGGACTGGCTGCCCGAGCCGCTCCTCGACGGCGACCCGATGCTCGGCCCCGCCGACACCTACGAGCAGCGCGAGTCGGTGTCCCTCGCCGTGCTGACCCTCATGGAGCGCCTCTCGCCGGTCGAACGGGCCGTCTACGTCCTGCGCGAGGCCTTCTCGTACCCCCACGCCGAGATCGCCGGCATCCTCGACATCACCGAGTCCGCGAGCCAGCAGCACGTCCACCGGGCTCGCCGCCGGGTCGCCGCCGAGCGCCGCGGCGGCGACGAGGTGGACCCCGCGTCCGCGCGCCGGATCGTCGAGGAGTTCCTCGCCGCGGCCACGTCGGGACGCACCGAACGGCTGGTGGCGATGCTCACCGCCGACGTGACCGCCGTCTCGGACGGCGCCGGACTGTCCAGGCGGCTGCTGCGGCACACGACGCGCGAGCGCGTCGCCGCCTACGTGCGGGCCGGCTTCAAGCCCACGCAGGCGAAGCGACGGCTGGCCGGTGGTTCCGTCGCGATGCACATCGCGCCGGTCAACGGCGCCCCGGCCGTCCTCGCCGTCGTCGACGGCCGGGTCGCGGGCGCCGTGGTGTTCGAGGTCGGCGACGGCAAGGTCGCGTCCCTGTACGGCATCGCCGCCAAGGACCGGCTCGCGCGCCTCAACGAGACCTGGCGGCGGCAAGAACCCGACGCACCGGTCATCACCGCGTGGTGACCGGCGCCCCTCACCCGGGCCCCACGGCGCGGTCCTCGGGCGGCCGCCTTCCCGGACGCCAGCAGCAGTCGACGGCGTGGTCGTCGTCCGCCACGACCCGCCGGCGGCAGTACGAGCAGGTGACCGGCTCGGACGCGTTCAGCGGCCCCTCCAGTCCCGTCACGACGACGATCCGCTCCGGCTCGACGCCGGAAAGGTGATCAGCCACGCCGTGCCCCCGCCCGGACCGTCGCCGCGAGCGCCTCGCGCAGCGCGTCGGAGTCGGTGAGGCACCGACCACGCGGCGGCACCACCCAGCGGACCGGCGGCCCACCCTCCCTCGGCGAGGCACACCACCCGGCCGGCGGGACCTCCACGTAGTAACCATGACCGAGGACACGCACGCCGGGCAGTGTCTCCCAACCGGCCGCCGCCCCCGGCACGACGAACCAGCTGACGACACCGCGCTGCTGCATCTCGACCACGGGCCCTGTGCGCCAGTGGAGCCGCCCCAACACGCGAGCCGAGGCCAGGCCCGGCACCTCGACGACATCGAACCAACGGCCGACCGGCACGGTTCGGACGCCGTAGCGGGCGCGTGGGATCCAGGCGGGCAGAGGTGAGGGCGTCGTCATGGCCGGCTCCTGAGGGAGAGACTGTGCCAGATAACGCTATGGAGTTGACTTGTTACCCATCAATGGTCGTTTGTGGCGGCCCGACTGCGAACTGCCACACCATCACATCGGCACTCTTATGGCGTCGGCCAACTGCCGCATCTCGGGCGTCAGGGTCCGGCGCCGGGCGATCACCCGCCCCATGATGTCCTGCGCGTACCGCTGATTCGGCAGCCACTGCGGTGACTTGTCCATGATCTGTTGCAACTTCTCAACCGCTTCGGAGTACTGCCGCATCCTGGCGTGCGCGTCAGCGACATCGAGCAGATGCCGGTTCCGGTTGTTGCTGGTGGGCCGCAGGCCCCCCTTCGGGACCTGACCGGCCAGACGCAGCACGTGATCGGGCTTGTCGATCACCATGGCGTTCTCGGCACGCTTCAGTGCTACCGTCACCGGGCCGAACGTTCGCATGATGTCGGCCTGCGGCTGGTGCTCGCGGCCCATCCCTACTGCCGCGGCCGCTGCCCACCTGAGTGCGTCCTTGGCTTCCTCCTTGCGGTTGTCACGCACCGCGGCCCCCGAAACTCGCAGCAGCATCGACCCCCACGCGGACAGTTCATCAAGAGTCGCGCGAGACGGCCGGCGTGGCTCGATGTCGTCCGCCCACCGAGTGGCGAGTTGGCGCGACTCGGCCAGCTGGCCCCGTCGCAGGAGCAGCCAACACTGGGAGTTGACCACGGCTGCCGCCTCCAGGCGGTCGCCGGCGGTGGCCAGTGCACGGGCGAGTACGTCGTCGGCGATGTCGAACTGGCGGGTCTGAACCATGAGCCAGCCGGTGAGTTGCAGTAGGCGTGCCTGGACCTGTCGGCCGCGTTCGTCCAGGCCAGCCAGGATGTCGGCATCCCGGATGAGCGCGGGCAGCAAGGCGCCGAGTTGGGCGAAGCTGTCGCTGGAGAACAGCGGCATGGCCGAGTCCAGGGACGCCATGACACCAGCCACGGTCGGCTCTTCGGCGGCGTCGCCGCCCGGGTAGGTTCCGGCGAGCGCTTGCCGAACAGCGGCCCATCGGTCGACGGTCGCGGCGTCGGCGCCAGTCTCGGAGGTCGCGGTCACCAGGCTGCTGGTCGGAACGTTCAGCGCGTCAGCGAGCTTCCGCACGGTCTCCATCGTGGTGGACTGCCGGTCCCCCTGTTCGAGTTTCCGAACCAGGGAGTAGGAGACACCGGACCGCTTGGCGAGGTCGCGCTGGGAAAGGCCGCGGCGCTTGCGCGTGTCACGCAGCCTGTCGCCGATGAAGGCAGACATGGGCAAACGACTCCGTTCTGACTCGACACAAGAACGGTACCCTCGCCTGTTTCCCTGGGAACAGTGAACGACATCGCGGCCCGTTCACGCGTTTGCCCGCTCCACCTCGTCGACCAACTCGGTGAGGCCGGCCACGGTCCAGTCCGCCGCCGCGCGCACGGCCGGGTCGTCCGCCCACAGATGTCCCCACGGGCCCCGCCGCAGGTGCGCGGTCCGCAGCCCGAAGTCGGCCGCAGGGAAGACGTCGTTGGCCGGATGGTCCCCCACGTACAGGATTTCGTCCGGCCGGGCCTCGGCCAGGTCGACGACCCGCGCGAAGAACTCCCGACTCGGCTTGGCCACGCCCCAGTCACCGGAGACCGCCACCGCGTCCGTCGGCAGGTCGAGCGCCCGAAGCAACTCCCCGGCCCGGGACGTCTGGTTGCCGGCCACCACGACCCGCACCCCGAGGTCGCGCAGCGCCGACAACGCGGGCCGCACATCGCCGTACAGGTCGTCCTCGTCCAGCGCCTCGCCGCGTCCGGCCACCTCGCGCGCCCGGTACTCGGCCGCCACGTCGATGCCGGGCCGCAGCATGCGGATCGCGTCGGCGTTGTCTCGGCCCTGCGCGACGACCACCCCGACCAACGCCGACAGGGTGTGTCGGGGCACGTCCAACCAGTCGGCCCACGACGCCCAGTAACGGTCGTCACATGTGAGGGTCTCGCCGACGTCCAGCGCAACGGATCTGATCACGCGGACACCCTATGGTCGCGGCGAGTGGCTGCCCGATGGGGGACGATCGACCGGGCGGACGCGACGCTGTTCGGCGCCGCACTGCTCACGAGTCGGCAACGCGACGCACTGCCCGGCCGGCAGGTCCTGACGGATCCGGCCAACGGCTTCGGGTCAGCTCCGCTTGCGGCTGGCGATCTCGTCAGAGAGCCGCTGCACGTGGGCGGGGTCCGCGTCCCGGGCAAGGGCGACGTAGTGGTCCATGACGGCCGGCCGGTAGCGCACGGGCAACGTCTGTCCTGGGGCGAGTCGGGTGAGCTCGGTGATCGTGAGGTCTTCGTCCGCGATACCGCGGAACGAGATGCCGCCGGCGGTCTCCACGTCCAACATCAGGATCACGCGTGGACTGCCGCCGCTGCTGACCTCCCGCCAGTTGACGAGAACGCCGAGGGCAAGCGCCCCCGTACGCAGTTCCGCATTGCGCTTCCGTGCGTCACTGCTCAGGAGCGGGTTCGGGGCGACGCCCGGGAAGTCGGGCCCGACGCCGAGCGATTCCCGACTCAGGTCGGGCCTGAGCTGCGCCATCAGATCGTTGAGCTTCAGATCGTTGAGCTTCTTCTTCGAACCGAACATCCCGACCCCTCCCTCACACCGGTGCCGGAATCTCGGCCTGGCGCTTCGCCCTCACCGCGATTGTACGTCGCGGCCATTTCCGACATCCGGCGTATCGCCCCGTCCCGGTGGGGTCGCCGTCCGCGGTCGCGGACAGGCTCGGTCGGTGCACCTGTCCGTCGGACGAGCCACGTCCGCCCGCCGGCAGGAGGACCAAGCCGTGATCGATATCGACCCCAACAGTGCGTCCCGTGGCAAGACCGTGCGGTGCCGCGATCCTGTGCGAAGCGGCGGTCACGCTGATCAACTTCTTCTGGACCGTCGGCCAGTGAACATCGACGCATGGACCCCAGGACTGATCGTTCCGTCACCTGGGCCCAAGGAGGATCGGGCGCGCACTCATGCCATCGCCGCGGTGAGATCGGCCACCGAGCGGTAATGGACGCCGGTCATGCCAAGCGCTCTGGCTCCTTCGACGTTCTCCAGCCTGTCGTCGACGAACAGGCAGCGCTCGGGCGCGACGCCGGCGAGTTGTGCGGCGATCTCGTAGATGCGCCGATCAGGCTTCGCGACGCCGACTCGCGCGCTGCTGACCACGGCGTCGGCGAAGTGGGTCAGCCCGATCCGCTCGAGGTGCTCGTCCAAGGAGTCGGTGGCGTTGGTCACCAGCACCAACGGAACTCGCTCCCGCGCCTTCGTCAGCAACGCCCGGACCTCCTCATCCACCGAGAAGGGCACCGCCACGAACTCGGCAACCGCCTGCCTGGCCCGCTCGTCGCCGCCGAGGGCGACAGCGATGGAGTCGACCCACTCCCGCTCGGTGACAAGCCCGAGAGTGGCCGGCCCGAGGAGAGCGGGGTCGAATGCGGTGCGCATCAGGGGGAGCCCGTAGCGGGCCTCGATCTCGGCCTGCGCACCATGGTCGAATTGGCGGAGCACGCCGTCGAGGTCGCAGAGCACCGCGTCGAAGGACATCATGTCTCCCCATTGTGCCGCGCGGCTCTCCAGATCCCATCTCCTGGCTGAGAGGGACCCGTCCCGGGACCAGGTGCACGTCGACTTTCCCACCCGCGGTGTGCGACCTCGACGCTGCCTGCGCCCATCCTTCAATGACGGGAAGACGTCCATGAAGCGAACCGAGCCGCCCATCGAGGCCGTCATCTTCGACCTCTTCGGCGTGATCATCGCCTTCGACAATGACATCGTGCCTGCGCGACTCGCCAGGCACTGCGCCGATCCCGCCGACGCCCTTCGGCACCTCGACGGACTCATGGCCCGCCACGAGATCATCACCGGCGCGGTGACCCTGCGGCGAGTGCACCGCCGACTCGTCGACGCCCACGGACTCACGCTGACCTACCCGCAGTTCGAAGCCGCCTGGCTCGAGCCCTACTCCTGGCCGATGCCCGGCATGGCCGACCTGGTCAAAGTACTGTCCGAGAACCATCGCCTGGTGCTGCTGTCCAACATCGACCACGACTACTGGCAGGTGGTGCGAGCGACGCAGCCGGAGCTCAAGCTGTTCACCGAGCTGCTGGTGTCCTGCGACCTCGGGTGCGCGAAGCCGGAATCCGAGGCTTTCCTCCGCGCGAGCCAGGCGGCCGGCGTGCACCCGGAGCGGTGCCTCTTCGTCGACGACACGCGGACCAACGTCGAGGCGGCTCGGGCACTCGGCTTCCAGACGCACTGGTTCCGCGATGCCGCCGGCTTCATCGAATACCTCGGGCCGGGTCCTTTCCGGTGACTTGGCGTGGCCCGCGCACAATCGCCGCCCGAACCGCTTGCGCGTGCCCGCGCGCCGTACCCGGCGTGCGAAGGGGCACGGTGGGGCGCCCCACCGCGCCCCACCGCACGGCAACGGCAACGAACCCGGCCGGTCGCCGGTCAGGCCGCCCGGCCCGGTTGGAGCTGGCGGTAGAGGCCGTCGAGCGCGAGGAGTTCGTCGTGGGTGCCGATCTCGCGGACGCGGCCGCCCTCCATCACCACGATCCGGTCCGCGTCGCGGATGGTGGACAGGCGGTGCGCGACGACGAAGACGGTGCGGCCGCGCATCAGGCGGCCGAGCGCCTCCTGGACCAGGGCCTCGGAGCGTCCGTCCAGCGCCGAGGTCGCCTCGTCGAGGACGAGGACCCGGGGGTCGCGGATCAACGCCCGGGCGATGGCGAGCCGTTGGCGCTGGCCGCCGGAGAGCCTGGCGCCGTGCTGCCCGGCCACGGTGTCCACGCCGTCCGGCATGCGGGAGACGAACTCCCAGGCGTTGGCGGCCTCCAGGGCGGACCGCAGGGTCTCCTCGTCGACCTCGTCGGCGAGACCGTAGGCGACGTTCTCCCGGATCGTGCCGGCGAACAGCATGGACTCCTGCGGCACCACGGAGAGGAACCGCCGGTAGCTGCGCAGATCGAGGTCGGCGGTGTCGACGCCGTCCAGCAGGATGCTGCCGCCGGTGGGCCTGATGAAGCCGATCAGCAGGTTGAGCACCGTGGACTTGCCGGCGCCCGACGGGCCGACCAGGGCGATGGTCTCGCCGGGGCGCACCGTCAGGTCGAGGTCGGTGACGGACGGCTCGTCGGAGCCCTCGTAGGTGAAGTCCACCCGGCGGAACTCGAAGGACCCGGTGACGGCCGCGACCTCCCGCTTGCCGTCGTTGCTCTCCAGGTCGGGCGCCTGCAGCACCTCGCCGATGGAGCGCACCGACTCCAGGCCCCTGGTCATGGTCGGGGCCAGCCCCATCAGCGCGGTGGTGGCCGCGGTCATGGTGGTGAAGAAGGTGCTCAGCATGACGACGTCGCCCGCGGTGACCGGGAGCCAGCCGTAGTAGGCGACCAGCGCCGCGCCGATCAGGCAGCAGACGCCGAGCGCGTTCAGCACGTTCCAGGCGAGCGACGACACCCGGCCGTTCAGCAGGTCGAGCCGGAAGCCGGCGGTGCGCACCCGGTCGAGGACGCCGTCGACGCGGCCGAGCGCCGCGTTCTCCAGGCCGTGCGCGCGGGTGATGTGGATGAGGCTGGTCATCTCGGTCACCCGGGAGGAGAGGAGCTCGATCTCCTTGCGGAAGGTCTCGTTGCGGCTGCGCAGCCGGCCGCGCAGCACCCGGATGAGGACGGCCGCGGCCGGCACGACCACGAGGAAGACCGGCAGGAAGGCGGGGGCGCGGATGCCGATGACGATCAGCCCGCCGAGCATCGTGGTGATCGCGCCGAGGCCGACCTCCGCGGTCTGCTTCAGGCTCTCCTCGATGGAGTCGACATCGCGCACCACCTTGGCGTGCAGCACGCCCGAGCTGACCCGGGCGTGGTAGCCGATGGACAGCTCCTGCATCCGGCGGCAGAGCGCGGAGCGCAGGGTGGTGCTCAGGCGGCGGATGGTGGTGCTCATCAGGCGCGAGTAGAGCACGGCGGAGGGGAAGTTGACGGCGAACATGAACCCCAGGACGGCGGCGTTGTACCAGAGTTCGGCGATCGGCCGGTGCTCGACGACGACGTCGATGATGTTGGCGGTGATCAGCGGCAGCAGCCACAGCGGGCTGTGCCGGACGGCGAACACGGCGACGGCGGCGAGGAGCCGCGGTCGGTCGGGGCGCAGCAGGTAGGCCAGGGTGCGGATCGGGTGTTCGCCCTGGTAGCGGTGGTCGAGGGCGGTGGCCCGTGAGGGACGGGGAGAGGAGGGGGAAAGCGCTTTCTCCATGGGGGGCAAGTCAATCCCCTTCGCGCCCTCGACGGCAAGCCGGTTCCGGGCGAGCGGGTTCGGGGCGAGGTGCGGTCACCCGGGGCGGGACCGTGGGCGACGCCCTGGTCTCTCACCCGTTGGCTCGCTCCCACCGCTGGTCGGCCGGCAGGTCGCCGAACCTGGCCGCCGCCGGGTCGGGTTCGGCGGAGGCCAGCAATCCCACCAGCGTGCCCCCATCGTGGCCGGTGACCTGGAACTCCACGCTGTGCTCAGTGGCAAGGTCCCACTCCGCCTCAGCGAGTTCCGCCTGCGCTTCGTCGGCGTTGCGCACCGTGCCCGCCGATTCACCGTTGCCGATCACTCCCTCGTCGTACGGCAGGATCGCCCCGGATCCCAGCAGCTCCCAGCCCTCACTGGCGTAGGCCAGAGTGAGGATGTAGGTGTGCCCGGTCTCGATCCGCGGCACGCCGGCCATGGCCATGCGCTGCCGGTCGTCCCCGCCGAAGGTCCAGCCGACCAGCGACAGCGAGAGACCGCTGGCTGGAGCCGGTTGCGCTCCGGTTCTGCTCCACAACACGTCCCGGATATCGAGCGTGCCCGACCGGCCGATGTATCCCTCACCGGCGGCCAGTTCCTCCTCTGACGCGGCGATCTCCCGCTCACTTGACAGAGCCCCCACCACGACGTGGTCGGCATAGCTCACCCAGTCTGTCGCCGACCACGACGGCAGCCGCTCACTTGCCCCCGCGCCGTCCAGGACCGCCACCCCGGGCCCCGTGCCCTCGCCGGGCAGCGCGACAAGCACCGCGCCCGCCACCGCCGCTGCCAGCAGCAGCCCCCCGGCCACCGCCGCCCGGCGCCTGCCGGCGCGCCGCCAGGATGCCCCACCAGGGCGGCGCCCGACGGCCTCCGTCGCCTCTTCCGGCACCACCCGGGACAGATCGCCAGGCACACCGCTTACCTCATCGGCCGGATCCGCCGCCGCGAGCAGCGCCCGTACCTGGTCGACATCCCGCTGGGACATCTCATCACCTGTTCCCCTCACATGCGCCTCCCCTCAACGGACCCACGGCCCGGTCAGCCGGGTCGTCGGCTCCTCCTCGCGCAGCGCCTGCGCCGCCCGCATCCGCTCCACGACATCCTCGCCGGCCCCGGATGTGTGAGACGGGACGTTTGCCGCCTCCCTCAACGTCTCACGCAGCCGCTGCGAACGCGCATGTGCCCGCACGCCGTTACGCAGGACTAGGGCCTGTGGGGAGTCGCGATCAAGGTGTCGGTTGGAGGCTGTGAAGCCAGATGACGGTGCCGCGGAGGTGGAGGGCGGCGAGGTAGCTGTCCGGCGTCTTGTCGTACCGGGCGGCGATCCCGCGCCGCGCTTTGAGCTTGTTGATCAGGCGTTCGACGGTGTTGCGGTCCTTGTACAGGTCCGCATCGTGGGTGACCGGCCGTCCGCCGCGCCGTCCCCTCTTCTTCCGGTTGGCCGCCTGGTCCTTCTTCTCCGGGATGACGGCCTTGATGCCGCGTTCGCGCAGGTGGGCGCGGTTGGCGCGGGAGGAGTATGCCTTGTCGCCAGCCACCGCGTCGGGCGGGTGCGGGGGCGGCCGGCCCGGCCGCGGACCCGGACCTTGGCCAGGACCGGGACGAACTGGGGACTGTCGGCGCCCTGCCCCGGGGTGAGGATGAAGGCCAGTGGGCGGCAGCGGCGGTCGGCTGCCACGTGGACCTTGCTGGTCAGCCCGCCGCGTGAGCGGCCCAGGGCGGGCTCCCTGGCCACGGAAGGGTGGCTCCCGCCGGTGCGGGTCAGGGCGTGCACGTCCTTACAACAGCCTTCCGGCATGGTGCCTGACACGGGTGATCGGTCCCGTTGTACCGAAGGAATGGGGGCACCTCGCGCAACTGCTGTTCTCCCGTATGAGCGAAACAAGTGCAGTAGTGGCAGGCACATATGGCGGCCCTGAGGTCCTGTCGGTGATCGATGTCGCCGTCCCGGAGCCGAAGCCGAATCAGGTACGGATCACGGTCCGCGCGGCCGGCGTCAATCCCTTCGACTACAAGTCGTACAGCGGTGCGGCTCGGTGTCGAGGCGGCGGGCGTGGTGACAGCGGTCGGTGCCGACGCGATCGGCCTCGCGGGTCCGATCGCGGTGGGTGACGAAGTGATCACCTACTCCGCGCCGGGTGCCTACGCCGCCGACATCGTGGTGCCGGCCCCGTCCGTGGTGCCGAAGCCCGTCGCCCTGTCCTGGGAGCAGGCCGGCGGGCTGCTGGCCGCCGGGGTCACCGCCGTACACACGCTTGAGGCGATCGGCTTGGGCAAGGGCGAGACGGTGCTGATCCACGGTGCCGCGGGAGGCGTCGGTCTCGTGGCCGTGCAGCTCGCGGTGGCACGCGGCGCGACGGTCGTGGCCACGGCGAGCCGGGCCAAGCAGGACCTCCTGCGAGAGCTGGGAGCGAACCCGGTCGTCTACGGGCCGGGGCTGGCGGGCAGGGTGCGCGCGGTGGCGCCGGAGGGTGTGCACGCGGCCGCCGATCTCGTGGGCACAGAGGAGGCGGTGGACGTCTCCGTGGAGCTCGTGCCGGACCGCTTGCGTATCGCCACCATCGCGGGCCACGAGCGCGGGGCTCGCGCGGGAATCAAGCTCCTGGGTGGTGCGCCGGGCGCGGATCCCGGCACCGAGATCCGCCAAGCCGCCCGCCTGCAGCTCACGGAAGCCGCGACAGCAGGCCGCCTGCGCATCGTGATCGCGGACAGCTACCCCCTGCGCGAGGCCCGGTCCCAGTCCGCAACGGATCGGGTGCGTGGGCGGCATGCGACCAGCTCGTCAGGTGTCCAAGTCCTCGTTCTTGGCGCTCCATTCGATCAGCGGATGCAGGACACGCATCAGGCTGGCGCCTTGTTCGGTGGGCCGGTACGTGATCTGGACCGGCGTCGTCGGTACCACGAGCCGCTCAATGAGTCGGTGACCCTCGAGCTCACGCAGACGCTGAGACAGAAGGTGGTTCGAGATTCCAGGGATCCGCGCTCGGTAGTCGACGAATCGGCGCGCGCCCCGCATCGCCGCCAGGAGCACCGCGGCGCTCCACTTCTTGCCCACGATCTCGACCGAGCGTTGAAAACTGCGGCACACGTCGTCGTCGATGTGTTCGTAGCCCGCTTCCGGGCGGCTCTGGCCCGCGGTGGCGGAGGAATCATCGGGCTGTCGAGGGCCGGTCATACGGTCATGATACTGGAGCGTGTCACTTTTGATGACCTGGTCATGTCCCGTTTGTTGCCTGTGATCATCGCCGTGCAGCCTTGGTCCATGAACGCACACTCGGCCTGTCACCACGCGCTGTGAACTACGGGCACGCGCTGAGGTTCGGGCTGCACCTGCCCTCTGACGCCGACTGCGGGGCCGGCCGGTTGGTCTCGGTGGCGGGCCTGGCCGAGCAGTGGGGACTGGACTTGCTGGTCGTCCCGGCCGGAACCGACGGCGACGATCTCGAACCGTCGACTGTGGTGTCCTGGATCGCCGGGGCGACGGTCTCTCTCGGACTGGTGCTGGAGGCACGCCCCGCCACCCTCCATCCGGCGATGCTCGCGCGAGCCGTGGCAAGCCTGGATCGGCTCACCGAAGGCAGGGTCGAACTGTCTTTCCGAGCGGGCCCGTCAGCCGCCGCGTCCGGGACAGCCGATTCGGTCGCGGCACTGGGTGAAGCGATCGCCGTCGTTCGCGAGCTCTGGAATGTCCTCGACCGTGGCCTCGGCCGGTTCACCGGCCGCTTCTACCGTTTCGCGGGAGCTGAGAAGGCCGCGCCCGCGCACGACGTGCCGATCTCCGTGGACGGCCAGGGCCAAGACCTGCTCCGGCTGGTCGGGCTGCGGGCTGACGAGTGGTCGACGGGGTGCGACGCCGTCACGTTGACGCAGGGCAACCGCGCAGTCGACGAGGCGGCGCGAGGGGCCGGCCGTGATCCCCGCGAGATCCGCAGACGGGTCACGATCCGCGGTGGCTTCGGCGAGCGGACAGGCAGGTTCACCGGGACCGCCGCGGACTGGGTGAACGACCTGCTGCCACTCGTTGTCGAGCACGGGGTGGGCACCATCGTGCTGGACACCGTGGAGCGAGACGTCGCGGCAGGCTTCGCGAGCGAGGTCGCCCCGGCCCTGCGGGCGGCCGTGGACGCGGTGCTTCCGCGCGGATGGTCGGGCGCGCGGGTCCGGCGGTCCGCGGTGCGCGCGAGGCGCCGACCGGGGATCGACTACGAGGGCGCTCCGCCGGAGATGGCCGAGGTCGTCGAGCCCGGTGATCCGGCCTACGCCCGGCTGCGGTCCGGATACCTGCGCGGCGGTGCGCCCGGCATCATTCTGCGGGCGGCGACGAACGAGCAGGTGACCCGGGCGCTCGCGTTCGCCCGCCGGCATCCCGGCGTGGCCCTGTCTCGGCGAAGCGCCGGACACGGGGTCTCCGGCCGCTCCACCAATGACGGCGGGATCGTCATCGACGTGTCACTGATGAATGCGATCGAGGTGCTCGACAGAAAGACACGCCGGGTGCGCGTCGGCCCGGGTGCGCGCTGGGCCGAGGTGGCGGCCGCACTGGAGCCCTACGGCTGGGCGTTGAGTTCGGGCGACTACGGGGGCGTCGGGGTGGGCGGCCTCGCCACGGCGGGGGGCATCGGGTACCTCGCGCGCGGGCACGGTCTGACCATCGACCGCCTGCGGGCCGTGGAGATGGTGCTCGCGGACGGCTCCGTCGTGCGGGCCGACGATTCGGAGAACCCCGATCTCTTCTGGGCCGTGCGAGGGGCGGGCGCGAACTTCGGGATCGTCACTGCCTTCGAGTTCGAGGCCGACGACGTGGGCGCGGTCGCCTTCGCCCGGCTCACCCAGGACGGGAGCGACCTCGAGCGCTACCTCGTCGAGTGGGGCCGGGCGGTCGAGGACTCACCGCGGGACCTCACCAGCTTCGTCATCGTGCCGCCCCCGCGCGGCGGACGACCGGCGCTCGCGGTGAGCCGCACCATGGTCGACTCCTCGGACCCGGAGACCGTGCGCGCCCGGTTGGAGCCACTGGCCGCGATCTCCGCGATGTACGCCCAGGACATCGTCATCACGTCCTACGCGGCCGTGATGGACAACGCGAGCGATGACCCACCGGTCTCCCACGGTGAACCGGTCTCACGCAGCGGTCTGCTCCGGCACGTGACCCCGCAGTTCGCCGCGGCGGCGGCTCGTGTGATCCGCAGCGGTGCGATCGGCTGGTTCCAGCTCCGCTCGGTCGGCGGAGCCGTCGCCGATGTTCCCTCGGACGCCACGGCCTACGCCCACCGCGACGCGAACTTCTCGCTCGTGGTGATGGGCGGTTCCGACGAGGTGGTCGACCGGGCCTGGGCCCGGCTGAGCCCCTTCCTCGACGGTCTCTACATCAGCTTCGAGTCCAGCCTCCGGCCCGAGCGGCTCGCCGCGGCCTGGCCCCCACGGACCCTCTCGCGTCTGCGTGAGCTGAAGAGCGTCTACGACCCCGAGGGCGTGTTCGGCGACAACTTCGCCCTCACGCCCGCCGCGAACCACCCCAGAGGAGGCACCCCATGAGCGACTACGGCCACGAACTGTGGTTCGGCAGCTTCATCACCCCCACCGCCCGCCCGCCTCAGGCGCCGGTCGAGCTGGCCCAGACCTCCGAGAGGGCCGGCCTCGACCTGGTCAGCTTCCAGGACCACCCCTACCAGTCGGCGTTCCAGGACACCTGGACCCTGATGTCGTACGTCGCCGCACGCACCGAACGGATCCGGATCAGCGGCAACGTGCTGAGCCTTCCGCTGCGGCCCCCGGCCGTGCTGGCCCGCGCCGCCGCGAGCCTGGACCGGCTGACCGGCGGGCGAGTCGAACTGGGCATCGGCGCGGGCGCGTTCTGGGACGGCATCGTCGCGATGGGAGGCCGCCGGCTCGAACCGGCCCAGGCCGTGCGGGCGGTGGAGGAGGCCGTGGACGTGATCCGGGGGCTGTGGGCCACCGACGAGACCGGTCCCCTCCGTGTCACCGGGGAGTTCTACACCGTGAACGGCGCCAAGCGCGGCCCGGCACCCGCCCATCGCATCCCGATCCGCATCGGTGCCTACAAGCCGCGCATGCTCCGGCTGACGGGCAAGATCGCCGACGGTTGGCTGCCCTCCCTGGGTTTCCTGCCCGAGGGCCCGGCATCGCTGCGCGCGATGAACGAGCAGATCGACGAGGCCGCATCCGCCGCCGGCCGGGAGCCCGCGGCGGTCAGCCGCCTGCTCAACCTGAGCGGCCGATTCACGTCCGGCGCCGGCGGCGGCCTGTTGCAGGGGACTCCCGGCGACTGGGCCGAACAGATCGCCGACCTCGCCCTGCAGTACGGCGTATCCGGCTTCATCCTCGCCTCGGACGAGCCTGCCGACCTGAACCTCTTCGGTCACGAGGTCGCGCCGCGCGCCCGCGAACTCGTCCAGTCCGAACGCGTGACGTGATGCGGTGGGCGCGTGGCGGGCCCGGTGACGGAGCTGCGACAGCGGCAGCGCCGACGGAGCTGTTCGGACGCCGCGAGGAGACCGCGGTTCTCGACGGGCTGCTTACGCAGGCCCGCGGCGGGAGCGGTGGCGCGCTCGTGGTGTGGGGCGAGCCGGGTATCGGCAAGTCAGCTCTGCTTCACCACGTGCACGGCCAGGCCGCGGACTTCGTCCGGCTGAGCCACTCGGCCACCCGGCCCGAGTCGGACCTGGCTTTCGCGGGGCTGCACGGGCTGCTGCGACCGCTGGCCGATCGTGTCGAGCTGCTGGCGACGGCCCAGGCCGCCGCTGTGCGTACCGCGCTCGGGCTGAGCGGTGAGCCGACGGACCGCCTGGTGGTCGGGGCGGCCGTACTGTCACTGCTCTGCGGACTCGCCGAGCGGCAGCCCGTGCTCGTCGTGGTGGACGACGGGCAGTGGCTCGACGAGGCCACCGCGCTGTGCCTGGGGTTCGTCGCTCGACGCGTAGGAGCGCATCCCGTGGTCGTCGTGCTCGCCGATCACAGCGATCCGGCCTCCCGGCCCTGGGAAGGCGTGGCCGACGTGCGGGTCGACGCCCTGAGCGACGAGAGCGCGCGGCAGCTTGTGGCGGCCGTGGCGCCGCTCACCGACAAGGCGACGACGCGGAACATGGTCCAGGAGGCCGGGGGCAACCCCTTGGCGCTGCACGAACTGGCCACGCTCGGGGGCGACCTCGACGACGCCGAGCATCGCCGGAAGCGAGGACGACCGCCCGTCGGGCCGCGCCTGCAGCGGGCTTTCCGTGCCGGGATCGAGGCCCTGAGCCCTCCGGCGCAGTTGCTGACCGTGCTCGCGGCGGCCGAGGAGCACGGCGACCGGCTCACGGTGCAGCGGGCCGGCCGTGCCTCGGGTGCCGGTGACGCCGTCTGGGAAGAAGTGACCAACGCGGGCCTGCTCCACGTGGCGGGCAACCGCGTCGGTTTCCGGCACCCCGTCGTGAGCAGAGCCGTCTACGAGGGCTGCGGTGCCGCGACGAGGCGCCGGGCTCACCGCGCCCTGGCCGCCACGATGCCGGACGAGGCGGAGGAGCGCGCATGGCATCTCGCCGCCCTGGCCCACGGACGCGATGAGGACGTCGCGCAGCTCCTCGAACGGACCGCCGCCCGCTCCCGGCTCCGCGGGGCCACGAACACGGCGGCACGGGCGTGGTGGCGGGCCGCCGAACTGTCGGCCGCACCGATCGACGCCTCACAACGCCTTGCCGAGGCGGCCAGGGCCGCCTGGGACGCCGGGTGGGCAGCCACGGCGGAGCGCCTGCTCGATGACGCGGAACGGCTGGCCCCCGGTGCTCACGTCGCCCGGCGGAGCCGGGGTCTGCGAGGGATCATGGAGTTCGCCCGGGGCATGCCCGAGATGGCGCACCACTTCCTGATCACCGACATGAAGCGCGTCCCGGAACCGGGAACGGCGCTGGAACTGGGCACGCTGGCCATGCGCGCCGCCTGGTCCGTCGGACGCGGCGATCTGCGGGACAGAGCGCTGGAACTGCTACTCGAAGACGACGTCGAGGGCCGGACCGGATCACCCGGCACGCTTGCCTGGTGGAGCGACGACGTGTCTGCCGACGCGGCGCCGGCGGAACCCCCCGACCTCGGTGATGCCGCCGCGCGGGCCCGTACGACCATCCTGCCGTTGCTGCCGCCGACACCCCTCGCCCTGGCCTGGGGGATCGACAAGCCCATGGCGGATGCGTTGCGCCGCCGGTTACCGCATCTGCGGCGGCGCAGCCAGCGCGCTCGGCTCGCCGCCGCCCTGGCCCAGACCGCGATGCTCGACAACGCTGCCGGCCGCTGGCCGCAATCGGAGTCCTCGGCCGCGGAGGGACTGCGGCTGGCCCAGGACCTGGGTGCCGACCACATCGCCTCCCACTGCCTGACCAGCCTGGGCTGGCTCGCCGCGGCGCGTGGTGACGAACGCGCGGTCGCGGAGGCCACCGCCAGGACTCTGGAGACGTCACTCCCGCAGGGCGTCCGCGCGCTGAGCGCCGCCGCGTACTGGAACCGCGGCATCGCCTCACTGTTTCGCGAGCGTCCCGAGGAAGCACTGGACATCCTGGTGCGCCTGACCGAGCCGGGCCATGGCGCGGAGCACCCGACCTTCGCGCTCCTGGCTGCTCTCGACACGGCCGAGGCGGCAGTGCGCGTCGGCAGAAGCGACCTCGCGGACGAACGGGTACGGGTGCTCGAAGCCTGGGCGCGGCGCACGGGAGCGCCGTGGGCCCGCTGTGCCGCGCATGTCACGCGCGGGCTCCTCGGCGGCGCCCGGGCCGAGGGTGCCTTCCGGGCCGCACTCGACGTGTCGGGTGCCCGATCCCACCCGCTGCTCTACGCGCGCGCTCAGTTGTCCTACGGCGAGTGGTTGCGACGGGGCCGCCGGCGGACCGATGCGCGCGTCCGGATCGGCGCCGCCTTGGAGGCGTTCGACCGGCTCGGTGCCGAGCCGCTGCGCCAACGAGCGCAGCGCGAGCAGGACCTCACCGGAGCGCCGGGACGCCGCGGGGGCTCAGACACCAGGGCGATGAACCGGCTCACCGCCCAGGAACAGCGAGTCGCCCAACTGGCCGCCGAACAGCTGACGAATCGCGAGATCGGCGTACAGCTGCGGATCAGCCACCGCACCGTGGGCCACCACCTCGGGAACGTGTTCGCCAAGCTCGGCATCAACACCCGAACCGAGCTGAGCCACCTCCACGCCGGTTCCGAGCCGCCGTGAGCGCAGGGAGGCCGCGGCGGAGCGGGCGCACGACGCCTCCGGCGGAAACGACGGATTGCCCGCCCGATTCGCCCACCGGCCCTGATTTGTAGCGTCGCTGACGTTGTCCCGCGGACCCGTGGCGAAACGCCGTTCGACGCATGACGAGAGGTCACCTCATGCCCACATCCGAAACCCTGCCCCACGCGCGCCACTACATCGACGGGCAGTGGCAGGACTCCGGCTCCCGCGGCGAGTCACGCAGCCCCGCGACCAACGGCCTGCTCGGCACCTTCGCCGACGGCGGTGTGCGGGAGGCGAAGTCTGCCGTGGCCGCGGCCCGAAGGGCCTTCGACTCCACCGCCTGGTCCCGCGACCGCCACCGGCGTGCGGCAGCGCTGCACGAACTGGCCGACCGGCTCGAGCAGCGCAAGGACGAACTGATCACCCTCCTGGCGCGGGAGAACGGGAAAGTACTCGCCGAGGCGGCCCTCGAAGTCGAAGGCACCATCCCCAAACTCCGCTACCACGCGGCGCTTACCCTCACCGACCACGGCAGGGCCGGGGAAGTGCGGCCCGGCATGTACTCGATGACCCTGCGCGAAGCCGCGGGCGTCGCCGCGGTGATCGTGCCGTGGAACTCACCGGTCATCCTCTCGGCGCGATCCTTCGCACCCGCCCTGGCCGCCGGCTGCACCGTGGTCATGAAGATGCCGGCGCAGACCGGCCTCGTCAACGGAGTGCTGAGCGAGATCGTCGCCGACACGCCGAGCCTGGACCCGGGCGTGTTCAACGTCTTCACCGAGAGCGGCAATACCGGGGCTCCGGAGCTGGTCTCCTCCCCGGACGTCGACGTGATCAGCTACACCGGCTCCACCGCGGTCGGCCGCGTGATCATGGAACAGGCCGCCCCGACGCTGAAAACGCTGTCCATGGAGCTGGGCGGGAAGACGCCGATGCTCGTCTTCGACGACGCCGACCTGGACGCCGTCGTGCCCGTGCTCACCAAGGCCGTCACCATGTTCGCGGGCCAGTTCTGCATGACGGGCAGCCGGATACTGGTCCAGCGCAGCGTGGCCGACGAACTCCGGCGGCGGCTCGTCGCCGCCCTCGAAACGGTCCGGGTCGGGCCCGGCGACGACCCCGCCAGCGAGATGGGCGCCATGATCGACGAAGGAAACGCCCAACGGGTCGAACAGACCGTGGCCGCCGCGGCCGACTACGCCACCGTCCTCGTGCGGGGCAAGCGGGATCGGGCGCTCCTCGGCCCGTCCCTGATCGAGGTCGCCGACGTGTCCTCGCCGATCGTGCAGCGCGAAGTGTTCGGGCCGGTCGCCACCTTCGAGGTGTTCGACTCCGAGGCCGACGCCGTGGCGCGTGCCAACGCCACCGAGTTCGGCCTGGCCGCGAGCGTCTGGACCCGTGATGTCGACCGCCCCCTGCGCGTCGGCCGCGAACTGCGGGCCGGGACCGTCTGGACCAACACCTGGGCCATGGTCCACGACCAGTTCGAGGAGGGCGGCTTCAAGCAGTCGGGAGTGGGACGTCTGAACGGCATCCGCGGGATCGAGGAATTCCAGGAGACCAAGCACCTCGTGCATGTGGCACCGCAGCTCTGACAGCTCTCGACGGCGGAATGAGAATCGATGACCGAGACGGACGACGTCGGCCCGGCCGACGTCACCCTGCTGACCGCGCGCGCTGTGGAACCCGGCTACGAGCAGGACTTCCGGGAGTGGTTCGGGCGGGTGACCGACACCGCCTCAGCGTTTCCCGGACACCTGGGGGACGGGTTGTTCCAGCCTGCCACGGCCGCCGGGCCGTGGGTTCTGATCCACCGGTTCCGCGACCAGGAGTCCGCGCGACACTGGACGACGTCACCTGAGCGGGCCGCACTGTTCGACCACTGCGAGGGCCATCATCAGAGCGAGGTGGCGCGTCGTGAACTCTCCGGAATGGAGACCCTGTTCACCACTGCGCACGACACGCCCACGACGGCGCCGCCTCGGTGGAAGATGGCGCTCGCGGCCTTCGCGGCCGTACTCCCGATCTCTCTGATCGGCAACGGTCTTCTGGGGCCGGCGCTCCGTGCTTGGCCGCTTGTGGCGCGGGTGCTGATGCTCGCGCTGCTGTTCAGTACGTTGATGACGTATCTGATGATGCCGGCTGTGACCCTCGTCCTTCGCCGTTGGCTCTATGCCGCCACCTCAACCGCGCGCGAGGGACCGACGCGATGACGCGGCCCCGGGGCGGACCGCGCCGTCTTGCGGCTCGGCTTTCAGCGGGACAGTTCCATCGTCTGACGCAGCAGTTCCAGGGCCTGGTCCACGCCTTGGTCGGCCAGGTGGACGAAGTCGACGACGACGTGGTCGACGTCCGTCTCGTCTCCCGTACGGAGGATGATGTACGCGATCTCCGGCACGGTCGACTCGGTGGTGGGGTTGATCCTCAGGATGGCGTCGATGCCGGCCGGGTCGCGGCCCTCGGCCTCGGCGAGGCGGCGGACTTCCCGCAGCGGCTGGTTGATCACGGCGGCGGGGTCGAATGCGGAACCCCGGACGGGCACCGCGACGGGAAGTACGCCGTCCGCGCGGCGGGCCGCCCGGCGTCGGGAGGCCGGGGCGAAGCCGGACAGGTAGATCGGGGGCCGGGGGCGCTGGAGCGGCTTGGGCCCGATGTGGGCGGCAGGGAAGGTGTAGTGCCTGCCCTCGTGTCGCGCGACGGGCTCGGTGGTCCACACGGCTTCCAGCACGTCCAGACACTCGTCCAGCCGCGCGCCCCGCTCCTGCCAGGGAACGCCCACTCCCTGGTACTCCTCGGGCGACCAGCCGGTTCCGAGGCCGGTGATGAGACGTCCCCCGCTCACCACGTCGACACCGGTCAGCGACCGGGCGAGCAGCAAGGGGGAGTACCAGGGTGCGACGAGGGTGGATGTGCCCAGCGGCACCCGTTCGGTGACGCTCGCGGCAACGCTCAGCGCCAGGAACGGGTCGAGCATGGTGCGCAGTTGCCACGGAATCGTGTCCGTGTCCATGTAGGGCTCTTCGCGATCAGGGTGTAGTCGCGGTCTGAATCCGCCGGCTTCGAGGAGCGACCGGGTGATGTAGTGAGTCAGGTTCCGGAAGCCGAGGGCGGTGCCGCGGAGGTGTTCGAGGCGGCCGTTGATCGCCTCGGTCGGGCCGTTGGACGTGCCGGGCAGGTCGAAGAACGCGAGGACGTCCGCGGCGCGTTGCTTCAGAGTGCGGCCGAGCTTGCGCAACTCGACGAGCGCGGCCGGGACGCCGCTGGCGAGGGCGTCGATCACCGCTTGCATGGCCTTCTTCCCCAGGGAGCGGTAGGGCTCGCGGCAAGCGGCGATCATGCGCCGGTAGATGCCCCAGGTCGCCTCGACCTCGACGTGCTCGGAGATGGCGAACAGCGCCTCGGGACGCGCGTGCTGGCGGTCTGTGAGCAGTCCCGCGCCAGTGTGGAGGTGCGGCGCGCCTTGTAGGGCGGGTCGTCCTTGCGGCCCCGGCGGCCGAAGATGTCTGTCTGGACGCGATGTCGGCAGACGTCGAGGGCGTCGTCGGCGAGACGGACGACGTGGAACGGATCCATCACTGCCGTTGCCTTCGGCAGTTCTTCGGTGGCGGCGGTCTTGAACCCGGTGAACCCGTCCAGCGCGACGACCTCGACCCCGTCCCGCCAGTGCTGGGGACGGGCGGCAAGCCAGGTCCTGAACACGCTCTTGGAGCGCCCCTCGACCATGTCCAACAGGCGCGACGGGCCCGTTGTGTCGCGGATCGGAGTGAGGTCGATGATCACGGTGACGTACTTGTCCCCGAACCTTGTGGGACACCAGACGTGCTCGTCGACACCCATCACCCGGACCCCGTCGAACCGGGCCGGGTCGTCAATCAGGAGCCGCTTGCCCTCGGTGAGGATCGCGGTGTTCGCCGTGTGCCAGCCGACGCCGAGACCCGCCGCGGCGCGCGAGACCGTGAGGTGATCGACCACGGGCTGCGGTGCTGTCCGACGACGACCAGGCCGAGGTCATCGAGATCGCAGAACATGGTCAAATCGGGCGCGCTGAACGTAAGGTGGGGCAACGTCGAGGTCTTCCGGCGATGGGCAGTGTGAGAACTTCCATCTTGGAGGGCCTCGACCTCTACCCGGCGCCGATCGGGCGCCCCGTGACCACACCCTCATCTGCGAAGAGCCGCATTGCCGCTATGAGGGCCAGCTGTGCCTTCGCGGCCAGCTGGTGTCGAATGCCACCTGAGCAGCCCGCGTCGTGGGGCACACATGGGCACGATTCGGCGATGCGGATGAGCGCTGCACGGCGCGGGGGAAGCGGTGGGCGAGCGACGCGGTCGGCGCCGCATTGAAGAAGAGGGATGGAGGGCGAGGTCCCGCTGGTCGGCAGAGTTCTTCGACACGGTGCGAGTCAGCTCTGTGTGATCAAGTCAGGGTTAGCTCGCGGATCGCCATCTCCTCAGGTCCTGCGGCGGTGCCTCTCCCGGGTTCAATCATTGGAGTTCATTCGGTCGGGGCGGGACAGATGCTGCCGATGACCTGTTTCAGCGGCCCGTGTGATCGCATCGAGTACCCGGTGGCGATCGAGTGCGACCGCGAAATCCGGCGCATCGGCGGTTCCGTCGCGGAGGTCGGCGGCGAACTGGGTGTAGAGGCGGGCGACCCCCGCTGCGGGTGCGTCGAGTTGCAGGTCAGGAGCCGCATAAGCGGGGGGGACCTGTAGCACTTGGACAGGCTCGCTGCCGCGGCGCAGCGTGATGGTGAAATCGGTGAAATGGATGTAGCCCGACGCCGACTCCACACGCACACTGCCCTCGGTGCCCTGGATCTCCCATACCATCGCCGAGCCGGCAGACTGCCCGGCACTGTAGTGCAGCGAAGTGACGATCCCGCCTTCGAGGACGCCGGCGACGACGATCTCATCCGGCGCGTCCTTCGGCAGCGACGCGCCATCGGAGAGGCGGACGCCGTCACCGCGCTGGTTGGCGACGACGGCGGACAGACTCTCGAACGTGCCGAGCACGCGCGCAAGCGGTTCGAGCCCGTGGCCGAGCATGATGCTCAGAAGCGTGGCGCCATGCTTTGCGTGAGCCATGTACTCGACTGGCGGGTCATATCGGCCGACCCACATGTCGTCGGCCAAATGCGCTCGGATGCTCGTGCTGAGCGGCTTGCCAATCACGCCTTGCGCGATGAGGTCGCGAAGGAAGAGGATCGGCGGGTGCAGGCCGCCCTGCAACCCGACAACCGTCCGCAGCCGCCGCTCGCGGGCAAACCCCTCCAGCGCTTCGGCCTCCGATAGGTTTCTTGCGAGCGGCCATTCGCAATAAACCATCTTGCCCGCGGCCAGCGCGTCGGAAACAATCTGCTTGTGCTCCGGCACCTTGACCGCAACCACCACCAGGTCGACCTCCGGTCGCACGACCAGAGCCTCATGTGTGTCGAAGGCGAGATCGGCGCCCAGCCGACGAGCGGTCGCGTTCGCGCTCTCCATACGAGTCGTACTGACGGCGCGGATCTGGAACGCGTCGAGCGCCTGCAGCGCCGGGACGTGAGCAATTCCGCCCCAACCCCGATCGGCACTAGCCCCGATAAGGCCGACGCCGATCCGGGTATTTGCTGAATTCGTCATCAGGATGCTCCTGCCGTGTGCAGCCCCGGCAACGCTCTCCGGGCTGCGTCACGATGATTCGTTTCCGGACAAATGCGTGGGCACTCGGGCTCACCATGGCGAGCGAGCAATTATTGCCGTTCGCGTAGCGGCCGCGCGGGGTTTGAGCCCGAGTGACCCAAGCGCAGGTTTTACACGTGAGCCCAGTGGGCCTCGAGTTCGCGCGCGACATCGGCCGGACGCTCTATCATCGGCCAGTGCGAGCTGCGCAGCTTGAAGACGGCACGTGCGCGTGTGGCATTACCGAGCTCGTCGGCGAAGCGGTGAGGAAGAAACGGATCGTCCAGGCCCCAGATCACCAGCGCTGGTGCGGTCACGTTGCTCAAACCTGGCTTCCACTCCGCCCCGACCTCGATCGCTGAACGGTAAAGGGCGAGAATGCTTGCTCTCATAGTGGCATCGAGATGCCGGACCGATTCGTTTGCCGCGTCGCGCGGCATCTGCGCCTCGTTGAGGCTTGCCGCGAACGCCTCGAGGTCGAGGTCCGCCATCCATTGCTCGCCCTCGCCTGGCGTTTGCCAGATCTTGGCAAGATGGTGCCACGGATACTCCGGATCGATTGGTCCGCTGATGCCTGTCCATGTCCGCACCAGATCTGGTCGGATAGACGCGAGACGGCCCGTGAGCAGAGACCCCCAATCATGACCGACCAGGTCGACGGGTTCGCCGATTTCTTCGATCTTCTTAACAAGCCAATCGAGATACTCTTCTTTCGTCGACGTGAATCCCGCTGGCAGGGGTACGCCAAACCCGGGGAGGTCGATCGTCACAATATCTTCGCGTTGAAGATAGGAACGGACGGTGTCCCAAAGCCGGTGGGTATCAGGTACACCATGGACGAGGACTGCAGGCATTTTGGATTCTCCCATTGATTGTTGTCGTGGTTGAATGGCCGGTCGGCCGAGTCAGGGAAGGAGGATGACTTTGCCGTGGGTGTGGCCCGTGGCGACGAGGCGATGAGCGTCCGCGGCCTCGTCGAGTGGGAAGCTCCGGCCGATGCGTGCCGTCCATGCGCCGGCGGCGATCAGATTCAGGGCTTCCTGGACAGGGCCGCGGTCGCGGTTCCCGCTGCCCCCGGGGCTGAACGCGACGCCGTGTTGTGCGGCATCGCGGTCGGCGAGCGTCACGATCCGGTCGGGGCCGCCGAGAAGATCGACGAGGGCGGGAAGGAGCCCCTTGCCGGCGGTGTCGAGCGCGGCGTCGACCCCGCCCGGAGCGGCGGCACGGATGCGATCGACCAGGCCCGGGCCGTGGGCGACAGGGGTCGCTCCGAGACTCCTGACGAAGTCGGCGTTGGCAGTCCCGGCGACGCCGATCACCGTCACACCTCGCTGTCGCGCGAACTGCACGGCGGCGCCGCCCAGAGCACCGCTCGCGCCGGTGACCACGAGCGTTTCACCCGGGCGAATGTTCAGAAGCCCGAGAGCCCTCGCCGCGTTGTCGGCGCCGATGACAGTAGCCGCGGCCTCCTCGAAGGAAACGCCGTCGGGGATCGTCGCGAAATTGCTGCTGACCGTGTACTCGGCGTAGGAGCCCTGGGTGGCGGAGTCCGGCCACCCGGCGACGCGGTCGCCGACCACGCCCTCGTCGACGCCCGGGCCGACCGCCTCGACGACGCCGGCGAACTCGAATCCGATGATGGCGGGAGCACGCAGGCGGAACGCTCCGGCGCGTGCCAGGATCTCCGCCGGGTTCACCCCGGCGGCGTGAACCCGCACCAGTACCTGACCCGGACCCGGCACCGGTCGCGGAGCCTCCGCAACCCGCAACACGGAGGGTCCGCCGAACGAGGTGATGACGGCGGCTTTCATGATGATCCTTCTCGTATACAAGGGGCATTTGCTCGCACCGTTCAGAACGGTGTCAGGTCAGGAAGACCGGAGGATTCTCGCCCCGCAGGCGGTAGTCGGGTCGTGGCCGTTCGAGGCGGATCGATTCCAGCACGGTGTACGCGTGGTACTTGGTCTGGGTGGTGGCTCCTGCCAGCCGTTCCCACCAGAGCCGGCCGTCGCTCGTTTCCTTCTCCAGGACGTGGCGGGTGGTGTAGTTCGCCATGGAGCTGATCCAGTTCTCGGTGCCGACGAAGATCCTGTCCCAGCCGGTGCCGGTCACGATGTCGGCGAGCGCATCCGAGCGGCTGAACCGCTCGACCGCCGCAGTCGCCCCCTCGAGCACGTCGGCGAAGTACTCCACGCACAGCTTCACCTGCTCGTAGGTGCCGTAATGCATGTGGTGCCCGCCGACGAAGTAGTCGAAGCCGTATTCGAGGATCTGAGACTGAGCCTCGTACCAGCCGGAGATGTTCTGCGAGGCGTCGCAGTGCATGAACGTGACGCTTCCCGGACTGACGATGTCCACGGCGGTGAGCACCTTCTGCCGCGGTGCGTAGATGAAGATGTTGCCGGGACAGTGGTTCTCTCCTCTGTAGGAGAGCTGCAGGCTCACGCCGCCCACCTCGAGGACGAGTTCGTCGTCGAACGTCCTCGTCGGCAGGGGACGCTTCGGGTCGGGGAAGCGCTCCAGGAGTTCCTTGGTGATGCGGTGAGCGACGATCTCGACGTCGGGACCGAACACGGAGGCCGCGCCGATGTGATCGGCGTGCCAGTGGCTGTAGATGACGTGGGTCACCGGTCGGTCGGTGACGTCCTCGATCGCCGCCAGCATGTTCTCGCCCAGCGTCGGGGGTGCGTCGATCGCGACCACGCCCTCCTCGGTCACCACGAATGCGGCGTCGTAGCCGGCACTGGTGACCCAGTAGAAGCCGCCGCGCAGTTCTTCCACGTGGTAGCCGTACTTCTGGAAGTGCTCGCTCTGGAAATACGGGGGGTAATAGCCCTCGGGGTCCAACGGGTCGTCCGCCCCTGCGCGGGGGAATCCATAGTGGTCGATCCCGTAGAAGCTCGGGGTTTCTTCGACGCTGATGGGTATCTGACTGCTCTGGCACATCGACGGGAGCCTCTCTGTGTTCTTGAGAATCTGTCGAACGGGTGGTCTATCCCGGTGACGTGAATCGAAGGACCGCCTTGGTGACGCGGCCCGAGCCCGCATCCTCGAACGCGGTGTTGATATCGGCGAAGTCGTAGAAGGACAGCAGTCGGTCGATGGGGAACCGGCCCGCTCGATAGAGCTGGGCAAGGTCGTTGATCAGGAGCGACGAGACGGCGTCGCCCTGGATGATCCCCTGAAGCGACTGGCCGAGCGTGAGCCGGCCGGCGTCGAGCACGGCGCCCGCTCCTTCGTGGAACGCCACGAAGCCGAATCGGCCCATCGGTGCCAGGGCGCCGACCCCGGCGTCGAGGTTCTCCGCGCGGCCGCTCGTGTCGAGGACGTACTCCAGACCGCGTTCGTCGACGGTCCGGAGCGCGCCGGTCAGATCCTCGACCCGGCCGGGGTCGACGAGGTGCGTCGCTCCGAGATCGCGGGCCAACTCGAGGCGGCCGGCGTCGACGTCGACGGCGACGATGGTGGTGGCACCCGCGACATGTGCCGCCATGACCGCCGCCAGGCCCACCGCTCCCACGCCGAAGACCGCGAAGGACCCTCCCGCCGGCACGGCGAGGGCCTTGAGTACGGCCCCCGCGCCCGTCTGCAGCCCGCACCCCAGCGGAGCCATGACGTCGAGGGGCAGATCGCGGGGGACCTTGATCGTGTTCCGTTGGTGCGTCAGGGCGTGGGTGGCGAACGAGGACTGGCCGAAGAAGTGACCGTGCGGCTCAGCACCGTGGGCGACGTGGAGACCGTTCGAGCCGTCCAGGCGGGCACCTGCGAAGTTGGCCGCCCAGACGTTGTCACAGTAGGCCGCGTGCGAGGACATGCACGGCTTGCAGTGGCCGCACGAGTGGTAGGACAGGACGACGCGGTCACCGGGCTCGACGGTGGTGACAGCGGCCCCCACGCGTTCGACGATTCCTCCTCCCTCGTGCCCCAGCACCACCGGCAGCGGCGTCGCCATTCGCTGCGCCCGCACGTGAGCGTCGGTCGCGCATATTCCGGTCGCGACCATGCGAACGAGTACCTCGTCGGGCCGCGGGTCCTCGATCTCGATGTCGCGAAATTCGAAGGGCCCGTCCTGTGCTTCGAGGACGGCGGCGCGCGCGGAGGTGGTCATACGCCGTGAGCCTGCCGCGAAGCGCCGCGAGCGCCATGGTGGCAAGGGGCTGAAATCATCAACGACTCCCTGATCGGGGTTGTGGGCCTCAGGATTTCTTCAGCGGGTCCGAACCTATGTCGGCTGCCCGTACTCGCGGATCGGTCGCCGTATCCGTCACGGGCCCGGACCCTCGAAGGCTGGAGCGATCGGGCTACTGGTGTCCGCGACCTTGATCGCGGACACCAGGGCCTGATGGGGTGGGGCGTCTCCTCCGTCGGCTGTCCGTGCTTCTCCGGCAGTGGTGCGGGGTGCCGCGGGGTGTGGTGGCGTCAGTGCCGGACGCCGGTCCGGGCGGCTTGTTCGACTCGGGCGATGAGTCGGCTGTTGTGGGCGGCGTGCTGGAATCCCGGGGTGTGGTGGGTGCCGTTCGTGATGTCGCGGGCCAGGCTGGCGTAGACCTCGCCGACGTTGATGGAAGCGCCCGTCCAGATGTCGGCGGCGGTGGGTCCCGTGCCGGTGGCGACGGGACTGTCGGGCGCGGTGAAGTCGACGCTCGAGGAGAGGGTGAGGTCGCCGACCTGAACGCCTGCGGGGTGGTCGCCGGTCAGCTTCAGCCAGCCCTCCGATCCGCGTACTTCCAGGCTGAAGTGGGCGTCGGGGGCGGGCACGCCCGCCAGGATCTGCACCCCGACCGGCGCCCCCGAGGAGGTCTTGGCGATGGCGTCGAGGTGGTCCGGGACCTCCCGGACGGATATCGCGCCGGTGTCCACCAACTTCACCTGTGGCCAGAGGAGTTCGGTGCGGGCGTCGATTTCGGTGATGGCGCCGAGAACGGCTTCGATGACGTCCAGGACGTGGCCCGCGGCGATGGGGAGGAAGCCGGCTCCGGCTGCTGCCTTGTCGAAGTACTCGTACGCGCTCACCGACTCCGGGCCGTTGCCGAAGGTCGTCGCGGCGACTCGCGCCGAGAGCAGCCGCCCGAGCCGGCCCTGAGCGATGATCTCCGCCGCGCGGCGTACCGAGGGGTTGAGCCGGCCCTGCAGGCCGATCGCGGTGTGCAGTGAGCCGGCCGCGTCAGCCATCTCTTCCGTCTGCGCAACGGTCGCGCCCAGCGGCGACTCCGCATACACGGCCTTGTTCGCCGCGAGGGCCGCCAGGACGAGCTCGCGGTGAGCCGGGACCTTCACCGCGACGGTGACGAGGTCGATCGAAGGGTCACCGATGAGCGCGTAGGGGTCCGCGAACCAACGCTCGGCGCCGAACGACGCGGCAGCGCCGCGCGCGCTCTCCTCGTGCCGCGTCGCCACACCGGCCAGATGGAAGTCGGGCTGTGCCGCCAGCGCGGGTATGTGCGATGCCCCCGCCCAGCTCGCTTTTGTGTCCGCGCCGATGATGCCGACACGAATGAGATTGCCTGACATGATGTGGTGTTCCATTTCTTTCGCTGCAGCAAGATGTGGTTTGATTCGCCCGGTTCGCTGCTTGATGTCTGCGCTCGAAGTGCTCACTCGGCGGATGCCCTGGGGCGAATCGGTGAATTCGCGCTTCTCTCACTGGTCGATGGCGGCCATGTCGGGCTCGGCATGGCGTTCGCCGGATGCCGGTGTCAGGTTGTTCAGGCGGGTGATCTGGCCGGGGGTGAGTCGGATGCCGTCGGCGGCGCTGTTCTCCTTGAGGCGGTCGATACGTTTCGTCCCCGGAATGGGCGCGATGCCGTCCCCCTGTGCGAGCAGCCAGGCCAGAGCGACCTGCGCGGGGGTGGCCCCGGCCTCGTCGGCGACCTCGCGTACCTGGTCGACGATGCGCAGGTTGCGGGTGAGGTTGTCGCCGGTGAACCGGGGATTGGAACGACGCCAGTCGGCGGCGTCCAGGCCGTCCAGGGTGCGGATGCCACCGGCGAGAAAGCCGTGTCCCAGCGGTGAGTACGGAACCAGTCCGATGCCGAGCTCACGCAGCGTGGGCAGCACCTCGGCCTCCGGGTCCCGTGTCCACAGCGAGTACTCGCTCTGGACAGCGGCCACCGGATGGACCGCATGGGCCCGGCGGATGGTCGCCGCTGCCGCCTCCGACAGTCCGATGTGGAGGATCTTGCCCGCGTCCACCAGCTCGCTCAGCGCCCCCACCGTCTCCTCGATGGGAGTGCCGGGGTCGACCCGGTGCTGGTAGTAGAGGTCGATGTGGTCGGTTCCGAGCCGTCGCAGTGAGCCGTCGACAGCCGTGTGAATGCTGGCGGGGGTGCTGTCCGGGCCCGGCCGACCGGTGTGGGAGACGAGGCCGAACTTGGTGGCGAGAACAACTTCGTCCCGGCGGCCCTTGATCGCGCGGCCCACCAGTTCCTCGTTGACGTAGGGCCCGTACACCTCGGCGGTGTCCAGATGGGTGACACCGAGGTCGACGGCGCGATGAATGGTGCGGATCGACTCGGCTTCGTCCCGACCGGCGCCGGTGTAGTACGCCGACATCCCCATGACACCCAGGCCGATGCGCGAGACATCGAGCCTGCCGAGAGACGTGGACTGCATCTGTTGTCCTTTCCTGAATCTGCCCGCCGGCCCTGCGTTTCCGTGATGGGCAGGCCTCAGCGCCGCAGAAGGGTGCGTAGCGGCGTCGATGGCACATGGCGCCGCTGTCGGTTGCGCGCTCGGTCGGCAGCGAAGGGAACTTGACGCGTCAAGTTCTACTCCTTCGAACTTGACGCGTCAATAAGTGTGTCTAGGATGTCCTCATGGCGAGCACGGCAGATGACACGAACGGCCGGCGCCGCCGGCGTCCACGGAACGGGTCGACATCCGAGGCGCCGGCGCTTACCGAAGAAGGCTCCGGCTTGAGGAAGTCCACTGGTCCGGTTGCTGAGACGCGATGGCTGAACGCCGACGAGCTGGCGGCGTGGCTGGCCAACTCCGCGATCATGATCAGCCTGCCGGCTGCGCTGGATGCGCGAATGCAGCGCGAGGCTCAGCTGACCTTCTT
The DNA here is from genome assembly GCF_042722465.1 of Streptomyces sp. NPDC127098. Lineage (NCBI taxonomy): Bacteria > Bacillati > Actinomycetota > Actinomycetes > Kitasatosporales > Streptomycetaceae > Streptomyces > Streptomyces sp. NPDC127098. The sequence goes on along the minus strand of NZ_JBHXFJ010000001.1, from coordinate 12,432 downwards.
CGAGTACATGGTGCTCTCGGTCCTGTCCGAGCAGCCGGCTCGCACCATGCAGATGAGCGCCCTGGCCGCGCGAACGGCGGCATCACTGTCGAGGCTGTCCCATGTCGTCGGTCGGCTTGAGAAGCGCGAACTGCTCGCACGGAACCGGATCCCTGGTTCCGGAAGGCGCACCGTTGCGACGCTGACCGAGGCCGGTTACGAGGTGGTCGTGGCAGCGGCGCCGGGGCACGTCGCCGCAGTCCGCGAGTACCTGATCGATGATCTCGGGCCCGAAGAGCTGGCGGCACTGCGCCGCATCGGTGCCGCGGTGGACGCGGCCATCAAGCGCGAGCAACCCGACACGGGCTCTGCGGCTTCCCCTCCGCCAGAAGCACCGACGATCCGCAGCGGACCGAGGCGTACCGCGGACTGATGGAGGAGCAGCGCCACGCGGTCCGCCAGCACGTCCGCGGCGCGGTCCTCGGCGTTCTATGGCCTGTGGGGCTCGTGATCATCCGGTTGGTAGAACACTCGTGTGGCGAGGCGTGAACTGAGCGATGACGAATGGGCGTTGGTGGCGCCGCTGCTCCCGATAGGCGCCTACGGCCCGTATCCGCACCGGCTGCGGGATCACTTCGAGGGCGTGATCCGGAGGTTTCGCTCCGGGGCCCAGTGGCGGGAGGTCCAGGAGGAGTTCGGGAACTGGTCCACGGTCCACGACCGGTTCCGCCAGTGGCGCGACGCGGGCGTCTTCCAGGCCCTGATGGAGGCGGTGATCGCTGAGGCCGCACGGCGGGACCAGGTGGACCTTTCCCTGGTTGGCGTCGACTCCACCACAGCGAGAGCGCATCACGACGCGGCCGGCATGAGGGTGGACGCCAAGACGCTGGCAGAGCTGGAGAAAGCACTGACGGAGGAAAGGGGGGCCCCGGCAAGGCGCAAAAGGATCAAGGTGCCGCAGAACCTGGCGATGCGGCCGAAGCCGCCCGCCGGGACGAGCGCCGACGCCTGCACCAACGACGTCGGGCACGGCTGAAGCAGCCGCCCTGGGCGCCGAAGTCCTCGCAGACCTTCCATATGGTCGCTTCGCAGCGGTGAGGAGGGTGCCGGAGAACGCCTTCAGCCAGTACCTGGGGGAGACCAGGTGGGCGCGGAGAGCGACACACTCGGAGCGGTCGCGGCTGTGGACGGCCGCGCGGCGATGGGACGCCAACAGCGCCTTCAGTGTGTCGAATCCCTCGCTGGGAGGCGGGTTCGTGCCCGGCGGGCGAGGGCGGTGGCGGCCAGCAGGGCCAGCACGGCCGCCGCCGGCAGCCAGAGCGCGGCCGGGGAGGACGGGTCTCCGGCCGAGGCGCCGGCCAGCACGGCCACCGCGTTGCCCGGCACGGTGCCCAGCAGGGTGGCCGCGGCGAACGGCGACCACCGCATCCGGCAGATCGCCGCGCCCAGGTTGACCGCGGCGAACGGCACGACCGGCAGCAGCCGCAGCACCAGCACGCCCCGGAAGGCCCGGTCCGACAGCCGCTCCTCGAGCCGGCTCAGCGCCGCCGACCGGTCGAGCAGCGAGCGGGCCGCGTCCCGGCCGAGCAGCCGGCCGGCGGCGAAGCCGAGCAGCGCCCCGAGCGTGGTGCCGACGGCGGCGACCGTCAGCCCGTAGGGCACGCCGAAGAGCGCGCCGGCGGCCGCGCTGAGCGCCGGCTTGGGCACCAGGGCCAGGGTGCCGAGCGCGTAGCCGGCGGCGAAGAGGGGGCCCGCCCACCAACCGTCGGCCCCGTCGAGCAGCCGGTCCCGGCCGATGGCCAGCACGACGCCGCCGGCGCCGGCCACCAGCAGGACGAGCAGCGCGACGCGTCCCCAGGGCGAGAACAGGACGCGGGAGGGGAGGGCGGCGGGGGAGGGGATCGTCTCAGGCATGGGGTCGCGGCGGCGCGGGAGGTGGGACCCGGCCGGTGCCCAAGTCAAACACGTCCCGCGCGGATGCGGCCGACCGTGAGGGCGGCGTAGGCCGGTGAGTCGGCGGTTCCCGCCGGCGCGGCGCGACGAGCGCGCCTACCGTGGGACCAGCCTGAGGGTGCTGTCGCGGGCCGGGGCCGAGACCATGGGGTCGACGTAGGCGGCGCTGTAGCGGCGGTACTTGGCGCGGTAGGCGGCGTCGATCCGCTCGTTGAGCGCCGGATCGGACTCGTCGACGAGGGTGACGTCACGGTCGACGCCGCCGGCGCTGATGTGGCCCTCGTGGCTGCCCTGCACCGTGCGGAACCAGGCGCCCTGTGGCCCCCGGTAGGAGCGGACGTAGAGGTTGTCGCCGTCCCTGACCACCCAGATCGGGATGGCGGGGCGCGGGGTGCCGTCGCCGCGCAGCGGGGCGATGTGGAGTTCGTCGGCGTGTTCGATGCGGCTGAGTTCGTCGTCGGTCCAGGTCGGCATCGGCTCGTCTCCTTCGGGGCGGTCGGGCCCGGTGACCGCGCGCCATCTCGGGCGGCGACGTGGTGCGCGACGGAGCCGCCGGCAGGCGTCCCGCGTCGGCTCGTCTCCTTCGGGGCCGGGGCCGCGCGCCACACTCGGCAGTATCACCCGCCCCACGCGCCCCGACCACCCGAGGGCGGCCGGGGCGCGGCGGCCGTCAGGCCTCGGCGGGCACGTGCCGTTCCCGGCGGCGGAGCATGGTGCGCGGCGAGGGGCCGCCGGCGAGGCACCACAGGGCGATGACCGGGTCGCAGATCGCGCAGCCGAGCGACGAGTCGTGGGCGAGGGGGACGATCGGGTTGCCCTTGACGTGGTGCACGATGTCCCAGGCGGTGTGCAGCAGCCAGGCGGTGCCGACGAAGGTCCAGGAGTCGAGGCCGCGGTAGGCGACGTAGGTGGCCACCACGGTGAAGAGGAACTCCCAGCCGCCGAGGCCGCCGCCGCTGAGGTAGGCGGCGCCCGCGCCGGCGACCATGACCGCGTTGAGGCGCAGCCGGTGTCGGTCGGGGACGAGGGACATCAGCGTCACGTAGACGAGTCCGATGGCCACGGGCGCCAGGACGGTCGTAACGAACTGCATGCGGGGTCTTCTTCCTTGCTGGCGCGGGGTCGCGCCCCGTCGACGCTAGTCAGCGGGGTGCGCCCGTCCCAGTGGCGTTCCCGACCGGTTCCAACGGGATACCGCCAGCGGGCCGCGTCGGGGCTGGCGGTACGTTCGGGGGCGTGCACACGGTCGCCGTCCTCGCCCTCGACCAGGTCATTCCGTTCGACCTCGCCACCCCGATCGAGGTCTTCACCCGCACCAGGTTGCCCGACGGTGGCCCCGGCTACCGGGTCCGGGTGTGCGCCGAGACGCCGGAGGTGGACGCGGGCGCCTTCACGTTGCGGGCGCCCTGGGGTCTCGACCGGCTGGGGGAGGCGGACACGATCATCGTGCCCGGCACCGCGCGGCCCACCGAGGCGCTGACCCCGGCCGTCCGTGCCGCGCTGCGGGAGGCCGCGACCGCCGGCACCCGCGTCGCCTCGATCTGCACCGGCACGTTCCCGCTGGCGGCGAGCGGGCTGCTGGACGGGTTGCGGGCGACCACCCACTGGCTCGCCGCCGAGTCGTTGGCCGCCGCCTTCCCCGAGGTCGAGGTCGACCCGAACGTGCTCTACACCGACAACGGGCGGATCCTGACCTCGGCGGGGGCCGCGGCAGGGCTCGACCTGTGCCTGCACCTGATCCGCCGCGACCACGGCTCCGCGGTGGCCGCCGAGGCCGCGCGGCTCTCCGTGATGCCGTTGGAACGCGAGGGCGGGCAGGCGCAGTTCATCGCGCACGACCACGCCCCGGCGCCGGCCGGCTCGGCGCTGGAGCCGCTGCTCGAGTGGCTGCGGGAGAACCTGGCCAGGCAGCTCACGCTGGACGACATCGCCGCCCACGCCGGCGTGTCGACGCGCACCCTGATCCGCCGGTTCCGCGAACAGACCGGCAGCACGCCGCTGCGCTGGCTGCACCACGCCCGGGTCCGCCGCGCCCAGCACCTGCTGGAGACCACGGAGGACTCCGTGGAGCGCGTCGGCGCGCGCGTCGGCTTCGGTTCGGCCACCGCCTTCCGCGACCGGTTCAAGCGCACCACGGGCGTCAGCCCGCACGCCTACCGTCGGGCCTTCGGCGGCCGGGCGGGCGTGGTCAGCCCTTGAAGGCGCCGTCGAGGATCCCGGAGACCATGCGCCGGCCGACGAGGACGAACAGCACGATCAGCGGCAGGGTGGCGAGGAACGAGCCCGACATGGCCAGGCCCAGGTCGATGCTGAAGTTGTTCTGCAGGGCCTTGATGGCGATCTGCACCGTGTAGGTGTCGGGGGACTTGAGGACGACGAAGGGCCACAGGAAGTCGTTCCAGGCGGTGACGTAGCCGAAGAGCCCGAGCACGAAGGCGGCGGGGCGGACGATGGGGAAGGCGATCCGCCAGAAGATCTGCCAGCTGTTCGCGCCGTCGATCCTGGCCGCCTGCATCAGCTCGTCGCTGAGGGTGGTGGCCAGGTGCTGGCGCATCCAGAAGATGCCGAAGGCGCTGGCGAGTCCCGGCACGATGAGGGCCTGGAGGGTGTCCACCCAGCCGAGCTCGGAGATGATCAGGTACTGCGGGATGATCGCGAGCTGTGTCGGCACGGTCATGGTGAGCACCACGACCAGGAACAGCACGTCGCGGCCGCGGAACGCCAGTTTGGCGAAGGCGAAGCCGGCCAGGGCGCACAGCACGGCGTGCCCGACGCCGATGGTGCCGGCCACGATCACGCTGTTGGCGACCGACTTCAGGAACGGCACGGTGGTGAGGACGAGTTCGGCGAGGTGGAGGAAGTTGTCCCCGGGCACGACCTCGGGCGGCATCCGGGTGGCGGTGGCCGAGTCGGTGGTGGCGACCACGAACATCCAGTACAGCGGGAAGAGGCAGACGACGGCGGCCAGCGTGAGCAGCGCGTAGGTCCACCAGCGGACCCGGTCGACGGGGCGGCGCCGGCGGCCGGTGGGCGGGGGAGGGGGCGGCGGGGTGTGGCGTGGCGTGGTCATCGCTTCTCCGGGCGGACGCGGGTGGTGAGGAGGTAGTTGACGAGGGCGATGCCGACGACCATCACGAACAGGGCCACGCCGATCGCGGCCGCGTAGCCGAACTGGAACATGCCGAAGCCCTGTTCGTAGAGGAAGAGGGTGAGCGTCTGGCACTCGCGGGTCGGTCCGCAGGTCAGCGGCGCGGAGCGGGAGACCAGCAGCGGCTCGGTGAAGATCTGCAGGCCGCCGATGGTCGAGGTGACGACGGTGAAGACGATGATCGGGCGCAGCGAGGGCACGGTGACGTGCCGGAACCGCTGCCAGCCGCCGGCGCCGTCGACGGCCGCCGCCTCGTAGGTCTCGCGGGGTATCGCCTGGAGCGAGGCGAGGTAGAGCAGGGTGGTGTAGCCGAACCAGCGCCAGGTGACCATGGCGGCGATCATCAGGTGGCTGCCCCAGCCGGACTGGACGAAGTCGACCGGGCCGAGGCCGACGAGGCCGAGCAGCCAGTTCAGCAGCCCGTAGTCGCGGTCGAACATCTGGGCGAAGACGATGGTGGTGGCGGCGACCGAGGTGATGTACGGCACCAGCATCGTCATGCGGAAGAAGACCGCCCAGCGGAGCCTGGCGTGGTGCAACAGGTGCGCGAGTACGAGCGCCAGCACCAGCTGCGGCACGGTGGACAGCAGCCAGATGCTGAGCGTGTTGCGCGCGGCGTTCCAGAAGCGCGGGTCGTCGAGGAGACGGCTGAAGTTGTCGGTCCCGATGAAGACCTGGTCGCCGATCGGGTTCCAGTCGAACAGCGCCACGTAGAAGGTGAACAGCAGCGGGAAGAGGCCAAACACCGCGAAGATCACGAAGAACGGGGCGATGTAGGCGTAGGGGGCGATCCGCTCGCCGATCCCCTGACGGACCCTGGTCGGCGCCTTGGCGGCGGGCGCCGGGTCCGGGGAGGGGAGCGGGGCGGGCGTCGGGCTGAGGAGTGTGGTCACGGCTCTTCGCTTCCTGAAAGGTGGTCCTTCAGCGCCCGATGGCGATCCGGATGTTCTCCAGCGCCCGGTCCCAGGCCCGTTCCGGATCGCCGCCGCCCTGCTCGACGTCGGTGATGGCGTTCAGGAACTCCTGGCCGATGGTGGAGCTGTCCCGGCCGATGGGGAACGGCCGCAGCCCGAGCAGCGAGTCGGTGTAGACGCGGCCGACCGGGGCGTCGGAGAAGAACGGGTCGGTGTACGACGCCAGGCGCTCGTCGCCGTAGACCGAGGGCGTGGTGGGCAGCGCTCCCGAGTCGGTGAAGTGGTCGAGCTGGCCGGCCGGCGACTGGGTCTCCCGGATGTACTCCCAGGCGGCCTCGGGGTTCTCGGCGTTCGCCGGGATCGCCAGGTAGCTGCCGCCCCAGTTGCCGGCGCCGCCGGGGATGGTGGCCAGGTCCCAGGCGCCGGCGGTGTCCGGCGCGTTGGTGCGGATCGAGTTGAGCATCCAGGAGGGCGCGGCGAGCGCGGCGTAGTCGCCGTGCTGCATCCCGGCGCCCCAGCCCTCGGAGAACGAGCTCTGGCCCGCCGTGATGCCGGCCTCGACGGCCTCCAGGGCCAGGTCGAACGCCTCGCGCACCGGCGCGCTCTCCCGGTAAACCGGCTCGCCCGCCTCGTCGTAGTACTTCACCGAACCCTGGTTGACGGCCTGGTAGAAGACGCTGGTGGCGGCGTTGTCGACGAACGCCGCGCCGGTGGCCGCCGTGTAGCGGCGCCCGACATCGATGAAGTCCTCCCAGGTCGGCCACAGCGCCCCGACCTCCTCGCGGTCGGTGGGCAGTCCTGCGGCGGCGAAGAGGTCGGTCCGGTAGGCGACGGCCAGGCCCCCGACGTCCGTCGGCACCCCGACCACGCTCCCGTCGGCGGCGGTCGACTGGGTGATCACCCAGTCCAGGTAGTCGCCCCTGATCCGGTCGGCGCCGAAGTCGCGCAGGTCGTGGAAGTTGTCCGGCTCCTCCACGAACCGCGGCAGGTCGTCGCCCTGGATCAGCACCAGGTCCGGGACCTTGCCGGCGGACAGCGCGGTGACGAGTGCCTGCGCCGTCTCCACGGAGCTGCCCACCTCGGTGAGCCGCACGTCGATCTCCGGGTGCGCCCGCTCGTACTCGGCGACCGCGGCCGCCTGGTTGATCCCGGAGAACGACCAGAACTCGATGGAACTGCCGTCTCCGCTGCCGGGATCCGAGCGGTTGGAACAGCCGACCGTGACCAGCAGGCCGAGGACCAGCGCGAGCGCCAGGCGCCTGGCGTCAGAGCTTCTGGGCAATGCTCTCGTTCCTTCGTGAGGGGGCGGCCGGGCGCGGGCCGCCGGGTCCGCTGCGTTCGGTCCCACCCTCGAAATGTTCGAAGGCGGTGCCGTTAGACTTGCCGTCATGAGCTCGACCGCCAGGAGCACGCCCGTCGACAGCGCGGCGAGCCAGCCGCTGACCATCGCGCAGATCGCCAAGCGCGTCGGCGTCTCGGTGGCGACGGTCTCCAAGGTGGTCAACGGGCGGTCGGACGTGGCCCCGCGGACCCGCTCGCGGATCGAGAGCGTCATCCAGGAGCACGGCTACCGGCGGCAGAAGAAGTCCGCGAGCCCGGCGCCGCTGATCGACCTGCTCTTCCACGCGGTGGAGGGCGGCTACGCGATCGAGATCTTCCAGGGCGTGCGGCGGGTGGCGGCCGAGCACGGCCTGGCCGTGGTCGTCTCCGAGCTGCGCGGGCGGCCGGCGGCGGGGCGCGAGTGGGTGGACGAGGTCCTGGTGCGCCGCCCGACCGGGGTGATCGCGGTGTTCTCCGGCGCCACCGGCGCCCAGGTCGACCAACTGCGGGTGCGCGGCATCCCGTTCGTCCTGCTCGACCCGACGGGGGAGCCCGACCACTCCTGGCCCTCGGTCGGCGCGGGCAACTGGAGCGGCGGCCTGACGGCCACCCGCCACCTGCTCGACCTCGGCCACCGGCGGGTGGCCGTCATCACCGGGCCCGAGGACGTGCTGTGCGGCCGAGCCCGGCTCGACGGCTTCCGCGCGGCGATGGACATGGCGGGCGTGCCGGTCGACCCCGAGCTGGTCAGGATCGGCGACTTCAGGCACGAAGCCGGGCTGCGTCACGGGCGTGAGCTGCTGCGGCTGCCCGAGCCGCCGACCGCCGTCTTCGCCGGCAACGACGGGCAGGCGCTCGGCCTCTACCGGGCGGCGGCCGAGGCCGGGCTCCGGGTGCCGGAGGACCTCAGCGTGGTCGGCTTCGACGATCTCTACCCGAGCCAGTGGGCCAACCCGCCGCTCACCACGGTGCGGCAGCCGCTGGCCACCATGGCGGCCACCGCCGCGACCATGGTGCTCGACCTGGCCGCGGGCCGGGAGCCGGCGCAGACCAGGGTCGAGCTGGCCACCGAGCTGGTCCTGCGGGGCAGCACCGCGCCCCCTGGGCTCTAGGCCATTCCCGAGCCGCATCGTTCGCCCCCTCCACCCCGTCCGTTCGGCCTGCCAGACGGTGTCCGGTCAGTGCGCCGAAGGTAGGAGACGGCCCGAGGGGCGTCAATGCTTTCGACAAAAAGTTCCGAATCGATCGGAGCCGCAGTCGGGGCGCCGGATCGCTTGACGAACAGTCAGGGCGTCTCTAGGTTCTGGCCCGAATTCCGAACCATGTTCGAGATATCGGATGACCGTCTCGCCCAGTCAAGGAGCCGCTCGCCCATGACCCCCGACAGACGAACCGTGCTCGCCTCCGCCGCCGTCGCCGGCCTCGCCGCCACCACCGGCCTCCTCACCCCGGCCGCCGCCGAAGGCCGCGGCGACGCCCAGCCGCGGCGCGAAACGTTCGGCCACCTGCCCGACGGCACCCGCGTCGACCGCTGGACCCTCGCCCGCGGCGGCACCCGCCTCGCCGTGCTCAGCTACGGCGGCATCGTCCAGCGTCTGGAGACCCCCGACCGGCACGGCAGGACCGCCAACGTCTCGCTCGGCTTCGCCACCCTGGAGCCCTACCTCACCGCCACCACCTACTTCGGCGCGCTGATCGGCCGCTACGGCAACCGCATCGCAGGCGGCCGCTTCACCCTCGACGGCACCACCCACCAACTCCCGCTCAACGACGGGCCCAACAGCCTGCACGGCGGGGACGCCGGCTTCGACAAGCGGGTCTGGGAGATCACCCCCGCCGGGCCCGCCGCCCTCAGCCTGCACCGCGTCAGCCCCGACGGCGAGATGGGCTACCCGGGCACCCTCGACGTCACCGTCACCTACACCCTCACCGACGACGGCGACTTCCGCATCGACTACGCCGCCACCACCGACGCCCCCACCGTCGTCAACCTCACCAACCACACCTACTTCAACCTCGCCGGCGAGGGCACCGGCAGCATCCTCGACCACCGCCTGGAGATCGCCGCCGCCCGCTACACCCCCGTCGACGCGACCCTCATCCCCACCGGCGAACTCGCGCCCGTCTCCGGCACCCCCTTCGACTTCCGGCGCGGCAAGCCCGTCGGCCAGGACATCCGCCGCGGCCACCCCCAACTCGGCCACGGCAAGGGCTTCGACCACAACCTCGTGCTCGACAAGGGCGTCACCAGGCGCCCCGGCCACGCCGCCACCCTCCACCACCCCGCCTCGGGCCGCACCCTGACCCTGGCCACGACCGAACCCGGCGTCCAGTTCTACAGCGGCAACTTCCTCGACGGCGCGCTCGTCGGCACCACCGGCAACGCCTACCGGCAGAGCGACGGCCTCTGCCTGGAGACCCAGCACTACCCCGACTCCCCGAACCAGCCGCACTTCCCCAGCACCGTGCTGCGCCCGGGGCAGACGTACCGCTCCACCACCGTGCACGCCTTCACCACCCGCTGAGCCCGCCGAGGAGGAGACCAGACGATGCGCGGACCACGCCCGCTCCCGGCCACGGCCCTGGTCCTGGCCGCCGCGGCGACCCTGGCGGCCGGGGCGTTACCCGGCGCGGGCGCCGGGGCCTCGGCCGCCCCGGCCCCCGACTACACGATCACGGTCGACCCCCGACGCGCCGGCCCCGAGATCTCCGACACCATGTACGGCGTCTTCCTGGAGGACATCAACTTCGCCGCCGACGGCGGCCTCTACGCCGAACTGGTCCGCAACCGCTCCTTCGAGTTCGGCCCCCGGGACCACGCCTCCTACACCCCGCTGACCGCCTGGTCCGAGGTCGCCCGCGGCGACGCCACCGGCAGCGCCACCGTCGTCGACGACGCGGCCCGCCTCAACGAGACCAACCGCCAGTACCTCAGGCTCGACCTCGCGGGCGGCACCGAGCCCGGCGCGGGATACGGCGTCCGCAACGCCGGCTTCTTCACCGGCATGGAGATCACCGAGGGCGACTCCTACGACTTCTCGGTCTGGGCCCGCACCGACCAGCCCCAGGGCACCGAGCTCACCGTCACCCTCGACACCGCGGCCGGCACCCCGCTCGCCGCCGAACTCACCCACGCCGTCCGGGGCGACACCTGGACGCAGTACACCGGCACCCTCACCGCCACCGCGTCCGCCCCCGACGGCGGGCTGACCGTGACGGCCGCCGGCGGCGGCACCGTGCGCCTCGACATGGTCTCCCTCTTCCCCCAGGACACCTTCCGCGACCGGGAGAACGGCCTGCGCCGCGACCTCGCCGAGCGGATCGCCGCCCTGGAACCCGGCTTCCTGCGCTTCCCCGGCGGCTGCCTGGTCAACACCGGCAGCCACGAGGCGTACGAGGCGCCGGACTGGCCGCGCGAACGCTCCTACCAGTGGAAGGAGACCGTCGGCCCGGTCGAGGAGCGCGCCGTCAACCACAACTTCTGGGGCTACAACCAGAGTTACGGCCTCGGCTACTTCGAGTACTTCCAGTTCGCGGAAGACGTCGGCGCCATGCCGCTGCCCGTCGTGCCCGCCCTGGTCACCGGCTGCGGCGAGAACCGCGCCACCGACGACCCGGAGCTGCTGGCCCGGCACATCCAGGACACCCTGGACCTCGTCGAGTTCGCCAACGGCCCGGCCGACTCCCCGTGGGGCTCGGTCCGCGCCGAGATGGGCCACCCCGAACCGTTCGGCCTCACCCACCTCGCGGTCGGCAACGAGGAGAACCTGCCCGAGGAGTACTTCGAGAACTTCCTCGCCTTCCGCGCCGCCATCGAGGCCGAGTACCCCGAGATCACCGTGATCGGCAACTCGGGCCCGTCCGCCGGCGGCACCACCTTCGACCGGCTCTGGGACCTCAACCGCGAGGCCGACGTCGCGATGGTCGACGAGCACTACTACATGGCGCCCAACTGGTTCCTCAGCAACAACGAGCGCTACGACTCCTACGACCGCGCGGGACCCGACGTCTTCCTCGGCGAGTACGCCTCCCGCGACAACCGCTTCGCCAACGCCCTGGCCGAGGCCGCCTACATGACCGGACTCGAGCGCAACGCCGACGTCGTCCGCCTCGCCTCCTACGCCCCGCTGCTCGCCCACACCCAGGGCACCCAGTGGCGCCCCGACCTCATCTGGTTCGACAACGACGCCAGTTGGGGCTCCGCGAGCTACGAGGTGCAGCGGCTCTTCGCGACCAACACCGGCGACCGGGTGGTGCCGAGCCGCGCCACCACGACCCCCGGCCTCGGCGGCGACGTCGACGGCGCCGTCGGCCTGGCCACCTGGGCCACCAGCGCCGCCTACGACGACGTCACCGTCACCTCGGCGGACGGCGAGACGCTGCTGACCGACGACTTCTCCGGCGGCCTCGACCAGTGGTCGCCGAGCACCGGCGCCGGGACCTGGTCACTGACGGACGGCGCCCTCGTCCAGGCCGACACCACCTCGACCGACAACATGCTGGTCGCCGGCGACCGGGACTGGGTGAACTACGACCTGGAGGTGACCGCGACCAAGCGCTCGGGCAGCGAGGGCTTCCTGATCGGCTTCGGCGTCCAGGGCACGGGCGACTACTACTGGTGGAACCTCGGCGGCTGGGGCAACACCCGCTCCGCCGTCGAACAGGCCGTCGGCGGCGCCAAGTCGGAGCTCGTCTCCGACGGCACCACCATCGAGACCGGCCGCGCCTACCACATCCGCGTCCAGGTGCGGGGCCGCGAGGTCACCCTCTTCCTGGACGGCGAGGAGTGGGGCAGCTTCACCGAGCCGACCCCCGAACCCTTCCGCCAGGTCGTCACCCGCGACGCCGAGACCGGCGAGCTGATCATCAAGGTCGTCAACGCCCAGGCCGAGGAGGCCGTCACCGCCATCGACCTCGGCCGCCGCGCCAACGTCGGCCGCACCGCCCACGTCACCACGCTCACCGGCGACCCGGAGGCGGTCAACGGCGAGAACGAACGCCCCATCGCGCCCCGGGAGTCCACCTTCCGCGGCGTCGACAACCGGTTCACCTACACCTTCCCGCCGCACTCCGTCACCTTCCTGCGCGTGCCGACCCGCTGACCGCGGGTCGGCACGC